>JADFZC010000002.1 GCA_015232735.1 Oligoflexales bacterium
GGATGGTGATATTTCCTTGTTTTCAAGGTAGGAATCAAGAAGTTCGGTAGCCTTGTCGGCTTCACTGCGGGCCAGATAATTCATTATAAGGCCATTAACAGGATCGAAACATTCCTCGCAAAGCTCTTTCGCCCTCAGGTAGTGCTGACTGGCCTTCTGAGGTTTATTCAGTCTGTCATACAGCTGACCTACCCTCATTAATGTGATGTAAAAATTGGGATTCTCCTTAAGGGCTTTCAAGTAATACTTCTCTGCCTTGGGAAAGTCATTGAGCTGTTCAAAAGCGAAACCGATATTATGCTCTATCCGCTCAGGATGTGGATAAGTCTCGGTATCTTTCAGCTTCTTTACATCCAAAAGAAAGTTTATTGCTTTTTTATATTGTTTTGACTCGATATAGGCAGAGCTCAAATTCAAAGCCACAGAAATTTGTTTATTCTTCGCATAAGCCGCCTTGAAATAACCGATTGCCTGATCCGGACTGCCCAGAGCCAGCTGTGTCAGCCCCATTAAATTCTTGAAATCCGCGTCATCAGGGTATGATGGGAGCAGTTTCTTAAGTTCCTTCAAAGCCATTCCGGGAAGCCCCTTGTTAAGGAAGCTTATCACAAGAGCCTTTTGAGTATTTAATATTTCAGCCTTCTTCTTCTCCTCCTGATTGACTGTATCAAAAGCGACACAACTGACGCACAATATAAAAAATAGTATACTAATCATATAATAAACATGATAATATAGATACTTAGATTTGATCTTATCCTTCATAAGAGGGCACCTTGCTGTTGATATTGGGGAAGTATTTATTCTCTTATAATAACATATTTTCCAAATACTAACTTATTTACTGTTTAACCTATTTAATATTGGCTAAAAAATGAAAGAAATTATAAAAACACAAACAGGCATCAAAAATGAAATTTGTGACCTGTCACCCAGAGATGAGTTTTCAGAACTTATGAAATTGGCAAGGGAGAAGGCAGGATTTTCACCAGAGAGGATATCCACGGCGTCAAAAATATCTCTCTCCTTTATAACTGCGCTGGAAAATGGTCATTTTGAACAGATTCCCGGTAATGTTTTTGCAAGAGGTTTCATAAGAAGCTTGTGTAAAATCTACAAAACCCCCCATCAGCCTCTTCTTGAAGCTTTCGAAAAAGCAATAAATGGCCCCTGCGTTGAGAAAAGCGCAACGATTAATCCCCAAAAGAAGGAAGATCATGCCCAAAGGACCAGGGAAAAGATTATAAGAATCAAAATACCTGATATGAAATCACTCTTGTCATTCTTTTCAAAGATAAACTGGAGGATGTTGGATTCCCGCATTATCCATCACTCCTATTTCAAGATGGGAATTCCACTTGTGATCTTCTCCATTATTTTGGGAAATCTCCTAATTTTGAACAAGAAAAAACTTATAAAAATCTGGGACAAAAAAATAGCGGAAAAGATAACGATAATTGCAAAAACCTCGCTGCCTGGACATAGTGCGCCTTTCTCCGCAAAAGTCGAAACGGCCAAAATTGAGACCCAGGCTCCACCACCATCTCAATTGCCGCCTCCCGTTCCGGAACAAAAAAAGACGGAGATCATCGCCCCGCAAATAACAGATCCTGAAAAATATGATCTGATCGAACTGCAGATAAAAGAACCGGTTAAAATAAAATATTCCATAGATGATGGTGAACGCATCGAGGAGACGATTGACCCCAGCAGCCGCAAATATGAATTCAGGAACAATGCGGTTTTTCAAATTTATAACCCGGCCGCACTCAACATATTGTTCAATGGGAAAGACCTTGGGCCAGTTGGCGAAAAAGGAAAAATAAAAAGAATAACCTTTAGAAAATCTGATGATAGCCTAAAAACCCAGGCAAAAATGTAGACGCCTTCAATAACGTGTCACCGCCAATGAAAACGATCCGGATTTTTAAATGGCCAGTGTAAATTATTTGCCTGCCTCAGAAACTAAAGTTTGTAAATTTCATGACGATCATAGGTATGTTGTTGGTGAAATACATCGACACACAAGGTAGGACGAAACCTGATGTGGTTTCTATGGGGTGAAGAAATTGTGCGGGTTCATGACGAGCCGAATTACCATGAGGGTAGTTATATCGACTCCTGACCTACAAAAAAACCTACCTAATTTCTGGCGCGATCCGCGCCAGAAATTATCCCGGCCGGCAATTGAAATCAATCGTAAATCTTACATATTGCTTCATGCCGATCAAAACAAGATATCTTCCAAGAGGTCATTAAATGTCTTCCAATCCGTTTCCATGAGATGCAAAATATATTAGAGGTCATTTCAAGACCCTTTCATCCTCCTTTGCAGACACCGACGAAAGTGGTCTTGAAATGACCTGAAACAGGTCTTTGCCACTCGCTGAGATTAGGAAATGAGGATATTGGGCATATCGGCATTTTATCACGATAGCGCAGCCGCGTTGGTTGTTGACGGAGAAATTATCGCTGCAGCCCAGGAAGAGCGTTTTACCCGCAAAAAGCACGACTCAAGTTTTCCCACTCTCGCAGTAAAATACTGCCTCAACCAGGGAGCCTGCCTACTTTCCAATGTTGATTTTCTGGTATTTTATGACAAACCGTTTCTTAAATTCGAGCGTCTTCTGGAAACATACTATCTTCACGCCCCAAAGGGTGTGCGTCAATTCTGTTCTTTTGCTCCGGTTTGGATAAAAGAAAAGCTTTTTCTTAAGAAGACTATCCGCGATTCACTCAAAGCCATTGATCCAAATCTGCAAAATTTCCCTAGAATACTGTTTCCCGAACACCATTTAAGCCATGCTGCCAGCGCTTTTTTCCCCTCTCCCTTTGACAAAGCCGCCATCTTAACAGTGGACGGCGTTGGAGAGTGGGCAACCGCTGCAATTATGTTAGGCAAGGACAACTCTATCACCAAGCTTAAGGAGCTGCGCTACCCTCACTCGATTGGAATGCTTTACTCGGCTTTTACATATTATCTCGGTTTCAAGGTAAATTCAGGTGAATACAAGCTGATGGGCATGGCCCCCTATGGAAATCCAGGATCGGACAAGGCCAGGGAGTTCTTGCAGAAAATATGTGAAATCGTTGATGTGAAGGAGGATGGCTCCATATTTTTGAATCAGGAGTACTTTTCATATTCAACCAGCTTGAAAATAATCAATGAGCGCAAATGGGAGAGGCTATTTGGTTTGAAAACACGTTCGGCTGAATCTCAAATCGAGCAGAGCCATTGTGATCTTGCCTGGGCGATACAGGCGAAGACTGATGAGATTGTTCTCAAACTGGCCGGTGAGGCGCAAAGAATAACCGGAGCCGAATCTCTCTGCATGGCGGGAGGAGTCGCTCTTAACTGTGTTTCCAACGGCAGGCTGGCGGAAAGCGGTCTTTTTAAAGGCATATGGATTCAACCGGCGGCAGGGGATGCAGGCGGAGCTTTGGGCGCCGCCCTGGCTGCTCATTACATTTATGCCGGCAGCGAGCGGAAAACGGATAACAAATCCGATAAAATGAAGGGTTCATATTTGGGACCTTCATTTTCCGACGAAGATGCCGGGATGCTTGCCAAGAGGTTCGGCGCATGTTTTACCCAATACGATAAATTCGTAGAACTGTGCGAAAAAGTCGTCGACTTGCTCTGCGAGGGGAATGTGATCGGCTGGCACCAGGGTGCCATGGAGTGGGGACAGCGCGCCCTGGGCAATCGCAGTATTCTCGCCGATCCCAGAAATGAGAAGATGCAAAAGGTTTTGAATTTAAAAATAAAGTGTCGAGAAGGATTCAGGCCGTTTGCCCCGTCGGTTTTGTCGGAAGATGCTTCCGCTTTTTTTGAGATCAATAACGAAATGTCTTCACAGTATATGTATATGCTTATAACCGCCGATGTAGTCAAGTCGCGACGGTTGCCGCTTCCGGAAAACTATCACAATCTTCCACTATTTGAAAAACTGTATCATGTCCGTTCGGATGTGCCATCAGTCACGCATCTTGACTATTCCGCCAGGGTCCAGGCCGTTCACAGGGAAACAAATCCCCGCTACTGGCAGTTAATCAACACGTTCAGGAACAGGACAGGATACGGGCTGCTGGTGAATACCAGCTTTAATGTTCGTGGCGAACCTATCGTGTGCACTCCCGAAGATTCCTTTCGATGCTTCATGGGAACAAAAATCCATGCACTGGTTATTGAGAATTGTTTATTTATTAAAACAGATCAGCCAAACTGGGACAATAATGAGATATGGACAAGGCAGTTTGAGTTGGACTGAAGGAGGACATATGGAACTGCTGTCTGATTTATGGAGCTATTTACGCGACAGGAAAAAATATTGGCTGTTGCCGATTATCATCGTTTTGCTTCTGGTAGGACTTTTGATTGTCTTTGCAGGCGGAAGCGCAATAGCGCCCTTCAGCTATACGGTTTTTTGAGGCCATTATGAAAGACAGCCATAAAACCATACTGACCATTATCGCAGGATTGTTGGTCCTGGCACTTTTATTTCGCAGCCTCGCACTGGCCATCGTCGCTGCGCTTTTGGCAATCTCCTCATTGATCCATCCGCCTATTGCAGACAAAATCGCCTGGTATTGGATGAAGTTTTCACACATTCTCGGTGATGCCAACTCAAAAATCATATTGACCATTGTCTATTTTGTCATCCTGGTTCCAGTCGCAATTGCATACCAGATACTGAATCGCAGCCAGAAAAGATACTTTTTCTCCAATGAAAATTCGTCAACATTCCTGTCTTCTGATGAAAAATACGATAAAAGCTCGTTTGAGAAAATGTGGTAGAACCAGCCAGATTCCATCCTCTAATTTCAACATCTTATAAAATTTGCCTTACTGAATAAATTAGAGTATTAAAAAGAGTTAAAGGTGAACCAGCATCAATGCGATTGAAAGGATGCCAAAATGAGTCTTGTCACTCTCATAACTATTGAAGAACTAAAGACTTTAAGATCCAACTGGATGGATCAGGGGCATAGAGTCGCCTTCGTGCCGACAATGGGCGCGCTCCACGATGGGCACCTGTCACTTGTTGAAAAGGCCAAATCAAGCGGCGACAGGGTAATTGTAAGCATATTCGTAAATCCGGCCCAATTTGGTCCAATGGAAGACTTTTCCAAATATCCGAGAACCCTGGAAAGCGATATTGGACTTCTGAAAAAACTTGAAGTGGACGCCGTCTTCATTCCAAACACCATGGACATATATCCAAGGGATTTTCAGACCTACGTATACAACAATGAATTGTCCGACATACTATGCGGGGCTTCCAGAAAAGGACATTTCCAGGGTGTACTCACGGTTGTTCTGAAATTATTCAATCTGGTAAAGCCGCATGTTGTACTTTTTGGAAAAAAGGATTATCAGCAGTGCAGACTCATTGAACGTATGATATCCGATTTAAATCTGGATGTTGAAATGATTCTGTCAGAAACAGTCCGGGAAAAAAACGGTCTTGCGATGAGCAGCAGGAACAAATATCTCACTGAAGAACAAAAAAATTGCGCTTCCACAATATACAGATCCCTCAAGGCTGCCAAAGTAAAATGGGACATGGGAGAGCGAAGCACCGACAAACTGATTGAAGCCTTCATGGAGACCATCTCCTCCGCTCATGAAATAAAAGTGGAATATGTCGAGATACGGTCAAGAAAGGGGCTTTCCCTTTTTGAAAACATTATAAATGAGGATTGCGTCATCCTTACGGCAGCACGCCTAGAACAGATCCGACTTATCGATAATTTAGAACTGGAGCAAAAAAAGTGAACAATATATCTCAGAATCTGCTTAACATTTTCCGTACATTGATGAGGCCGCTGTTTTTTTGGATCAAGACAACAGTAACCCCTGATCTGTCAGAAACCAACCTTGGGATAGATCCGCAAAAACCGATACTCTACGTCCTGCCAAAGTGGTCCCTGATTGATGTCCATGTGCTTTTTGAAATCTGCCGGGAAAAGAGACTTCCTCTGCCGAATACCGATATAGGAAATCTTATAAAAGACAGCGGGGCTTCGTTTACCTATATTTCCAAGCCTGGCCTAATAAAATCCACCGAGGAGCTTCTGGCCGTCAACAGTGACCTTCAGTATCTGGCAAACCAGATCAGAAAATCAGAAGGTCTTGATGTCCAGATTGTGCCTGTCTCCGTCTTATGGGGAAAAGATCCTGGAACTGAAGAACCTTCCATGTTCAAGCTTCTTTTTTATGATGACGAGCATGCGGGAATCCTCCAGAAACTGTTCATTGTATTGGCCCATGGAAGAAACAATTACGTCTTTATAAATACCCCGGCTTCTCTTTGGGAGGAGACAAAGGAGAAAACTGAAGTCAAAAGCGCTGTAAAGGAACTTCAACAAAAACTGAAAGATCAGTTCAAGCATCAAAGGGATACCTTTCTTGGACAGAAACTATACGAAAGATCGGCGGTAATAGAGCAGATTGTCAACTCAAGGGCGGTGAAACTGGTTTTTGAGTCCACAAACATAAAAACGCCTAAGGCACAGGCAAAAGCCGAGCTGAGTGTAAGAAAATACGCCAAGGAAATCTCAGGCGACCAGACATATTCAGCTATCCGTTTTGCCCAGACAGCTCTAAGGTATGTCTGGAACAAGATGTTCGATGGAATCGAGATCAGAAATTTCGAGCAAGTTAAAAAGCTGGCTGACGAAAAATTTGAAATCGTCTTCGTCCCAAACCACAGAAGTCACCTAGATTACCTTCTTGTTGACTACTCGATTTACGTTAATGGCCTCCCCTGTCCACACACCGCCGCTGGCATCAATATGAACTTCTGGCCAATAGGCGGACTGCTCAGACGTCTTGGCGCTTTCTTTCTTCGCAGAAGTTTCAAGGGGAACCGGCTATATACCGCCGTATTCAATGAATATCTGCACTTCCTTCTTACAAACGGCTACCCCATCGTATTTTTCCCAGAGGGGGGCCGAAGCAGGACAGGCAGACTTCTTTCTCCAAAAACGGGCTTCCTGTCCATGATTGTCCACAGTTTTCTCAGAAACAGTCAGAGACGAATCGCCCTCGTCCCTCTCTCCATCAATTACGACAAGGTCATTGAGGTTGCAAGCTACCTTAAGGAACTGGGCGGCAATACAAAGCGTAAAGAGTCTTTTCTGGATCTTCTTGGATTCAGAAAAATCCTGTCAACATATTGGGGCAAGGCGTACATAGGCATCGGTTCGCCCATTTTTCTCGATGACTTTCTTGACAAGACGGTCCCTGATTGGAAAACGCTGAACGATCCCCTCGTCAACAAACCGGACTGGCTTTCCTCAGTTTCGGAAATTCTCTCGGAAGAACTTGTAAAGAAGATAAACGAAGCTACAATGATAAGCCCGTTTGCGCTCATCAGCCTGTCGCTTCTCTCCTCACCTCAAAAAGCAATCCCTGAGGATGAGCTGTTCGAGCTTATAAAATGCCTTTTAAAACTCCAAAACGAATTCCCATACAATGATAACTTGACACTTCCGCCATTTGAAAGCTTCGATCAAAAGCTGCGGCTCGCTGAAAGACTCGAATCCTTCAACAGGTTTAAACATTCCGGAGGAGATGTACTCTACTTCAATGAACTGGAAGCCATTATCGCCTCTTACTACAAAAACAACATCCTGCATCTCTTTGCACTTCCATCGCTCGTTGCAAGGTTCTTTCAATACAATGAAAAAGTGCCGGTTGACGCCCTTATTCAAGGATGCCTTGAATTATACCCCTTTTTAAGAAAGGAATTTTTCCTGACCTGGCCTGACCACGCTGCTGAGGAGACAATTAAAAAACTCATTTTGGTAATGCAAAATCTCAAACTGTTCACAATCAGCGAAGATGGTGCCCACTATCTAAGACCCCAGATAGGTTCAGCCGAATATGACCATCTTAGAAGCCTGGCAAGAGCGTTGGGACTGGTCTTTGAACGGTACACTATTACAATGACCCTTCTTACAAAGTATGTTGACAAAGGTTACGTTGAGAGTGAGGAATTTGAATACCAATGCAGCAAGATGTCACAAAAGCTGGCCATTTTAAATGGAATAAGTTCCCCGGAAGCCGCTGAAAGGCAGCTTTTCAATAAGTATATCGCCCAATTGAAAGAGATGGGATACCTGATACCGGCTGATAAGGACAAACTGCTTGTCGACAAGAAAATTCTCAATCTTTCCCAAAAATCGAAACTGATCCTTAGTCCTCAGACAATCCAGAGCATAGAACGGATGACAAACGTTGGCAGGTAGCGATGAGCAAGTGGAAATACAAAAAAGGCATGGAGGATGATGATCTTCCAACATATCAGAAAATGAGAAAGACAAAGAAATCCAAAAGCGGAACCGATCCCCTGGAACCTTTTGAAAAGCCTCTTGAAAAGTGGAAAGAGGAAAAACAAAAGGGGAGCTTCACCGCACGGGTTGTGGAGGTGCATAAAAAATACTCGTTTGTCTGTCGGGAAGATGATATCGGCCATATTGACATGCATGATGTGTGGCTGGCCACCATAGCCAGAAAATTTCTCACTCAAAGCAGGGTGGAGCGAAACCTGGTAACTGTCGGAGACGTCGTTATTTGCCAACCCGCCAAAGACACTGAGGATCTTGATTCTGAAGAAAGCGACCTGCCCAGATGCGTAATTGAAAATATGATCCCCCGCAAATCAAGGATTGCCAGAAAAGACCCTATGACTCCGGGAAGAGAACATGTCATAGCAAGTAATATCGACCAGCTTCTGATTGTCGCAAGTTATTTTAATCCAAAAATAAGGTGGGGCCTGATTGACAGATTTCTTGTCCTGGCTGAAGAAAATGAGATCCCGGTAATTTTGGTATTTACTAAAAAAGATCTTTTGCCAGAAATAAAAAATGAGAGATTTCTGACTGAAATCCAGGAACAGGAGCAGCTGTACAGGTCGCTGGGCTACAAGGTCATAAGCCTATCCACGCTTAAAGGTCAGGACAATGGAAAAGAGATAAGTGAACTTGAATCAATATTAAATAATAAAATCAGCATAGTAGGTGGACACTCCGGGGTTGGAAAATCCTCGCTCGTCAACATTTTCAACCCGGAAATAGAACAGGAAGTGGAAGAAAATCCCAATATTTTTTATAAAGGGCGGCACACCACAACCTATGCAAGTTTTTTAAGTTTAGGTACAGGCGGATATGTGATAGATACACCAGGAGTTCGAAGCTTTTTATTGCTGGAAGAACATGATGCGATCAACCTTAGCCACTACTTCATTGAATTTAAGGAGCACAGGGCAAAGTGCAAATTCAGGGAGTGCAAGCATGTCGATGAACCGGGATGCGCAGTTATAGAAGCCGTAAATAACGGTTCAATAAACCGCAGGCGTTACCGTTCCTACCTTTCTCTCCTTTCCGGAGAGAGTTCAAGGGAGGGAAGAGCTGCAATCAAGGAACCTGAATTAGTCGGTAATGAAGAAGCAGATTGGGGAGAATATATTGACTAACGTGTTTGAAAACGAAGAACATCGGATTTTGCGCCAGAGTATACGGCAATTTGCCGAAAAAGAGATCGCGCCTATTGCGATCGAACTCGATCAAAATGAGGAATTTTCAGTCGAGATCACAAAGAAAATGTGTGAAATAGGCCTTTTTGGAACTATCGTCGATCCATCTTATGGCGGTCAGGGTATGGACTATTTATCATACATAATAGCTGTAGAGGAACTTGCCAGAATCGATGGTTCCCAGGCTGCCACCATAGCTGCCCATAACAGTCTGGGCTGCGGTCCAATTTACTATTTTGGATCTGAGGATCAAAAACGGCGTTTCCTCCCGGACATATGCGAAAAACCCGGCCTATGGGCTTTCGGGTTGAGTGAAAGCGAGGCGGGAAGCGATGCCCAGTCGACAAAAACAACAGCAACCTTTGACGAGAAAAGGCGCGAGTGGGTAATAAATGGTTCCAAAATGTGGATAACAAACGCGTCATGCGAACTGACAAAGGGAATAACAGTCCAGGCTATTACAGGCAAAAGAACCGATGGCAAAAACGAACTCAGCTGTTTTCTGATTCCAATAGATACGCCGGGGATAACAACTAGAACATTAAAAAACAAACTGATGTGGAGAGCCTCAAACACAGCGGAATTATACTTTGACGGTGTCAGAATTCCGGAAAAATTCATGCTTGGCAAAAGAGGTCAGGGATTCTCAATAATGATGAAAACCCTGGATAATGGAAGGCTATCCATAGCAGCTATGGGACTTGGTCTCTCAAAAGGCGCATTCAAGCTTGCCATGGGTTATTCCAAGGAAAGAATAACTTTCGGAGTCCCCATCTTTGAACATCAGGCAATAGCTTTCAAGCTTGCAGAAATGGCAACCCGAATAGAAGCCGCTGAAACGCTCCTTTATAAAGCATGCTGGATGAGGCAAAATGAGATGCCATTCGGAAGAGAAGCAGCCATGGCCAAACTTTATTGTTCAGAGGTAGCTGAATTCTGCGCAAGGGAGGGACAACAGATCTTTGGAGGTTACGGCTTGATGAAGGAGTTTCATATTGAACGCCATTACAGGGATGCCACCCTCCTGAGAATAGGTGAGGGAACAAATGAGATTCTTAAACTGGTAATTGCCAGATATCTTGGTCATTAGTCAGTCGCTGTCGCTGAAAGCGACAGCGACGAGTCCTGGCAAGCAAAGCTTGTATTAGGTCTGATTGTAACATGTTGATATTTTAGGATTAATCCTATGTCTGCTTCACTAATGCGGAAGATGGAGTTATAAAATGACTTCTGCAATCAACTTTCTTTTTACAGTCTTTTTTTTGACAGGCTGTACCACCTTCAGCGAGTTTTTTCAGTCAGACAACATTCGTTATGACAATACATCTCTTTCAATTCAGACAATAAATCTTTTCAATCAGAATGGCAGTTCGACTATTACAGGAAGGTCATGGAAAAGTGACTGGCTGTTCAGGCGGGAGCGACTCGAAATAATAGACGACAGCTTCAGACAAACCAAGCCTGATATAATTGTCTTCCAGGAAATGCTTTCAAAAAAAGGAAATCCGTCCGAAAGTGATTTTAACATATTGTCTAAAAGCTCCCTCAAGGGATATACTTGGGACGTCATCCCTGTTGACGAACTTTCAGATTCACGCGAACTTGAATACCATGGAGTTGCCACGAGTTTTCCCGTTTCGGTGGTCACACAGCCTGAAACAAACCAGTTTTTTTGGCAAATAGGTCAAAATGGCTATATGAGCCTTACCATACTCAATTTTGAAAACCATCAAAATATACTCATATTCAACTTGAACATGCCGTCCCTGTCAAATCAAAATGACTTTCAAATCTACAATAACATAGAGGAATACATACGCAAATTCCTGTCTGACAACACCACCTACTGTGCAAAGAGAATTGTTATCGCCGGATACATTCCGTCTTCACCGATTTCCGTCAATTATAAAAGATTTCTTGACAATCTGGAATTAAAGGATTCCTCACTCGGGTTTTGCCAGACAGCAAGCGATTGCTATACGGGAACAAACCTCAATGATCTCTATCTGGCCGCATATGGAGAAACTCTCCCTGAACAACTGGACAGAATCCTGGTTCACAGATCAGCGCTCATATCATCAAGCAATGTATTCTTCAATATCCCAAAAGAATCCACCCAGTATTTAAAGACCTACGGTATTACAAAATTATGGCCATCCAAGCGTTTTGGGTGGAGGACAACCCTCAGGTTTTCACGATGCGAACTGAACGACAAGAAACCTGTGACCAACAAGAATCTGTAAGAGCCTGTCTAAAAAGGGGTGGATCAAGGCGCGAGAGAAGAAAAACCGGAGTTTACATGTCGGCAAATGAGGATTTTCCGACGATGAGAGGCAAAGAGACTTATGCCTTCAGGCAGTTCTAATGCTGCATTAAATTTCATAATTAAAACCAAATGCCACCTCAGTCCCATGGAACCTGTTTGTCTTGGTCCCCCGCCAACGATCCACCCTTGCCGTCAATAACCATTTTGGGAATATTTTGGTCACAAATGAAAGAGAAAAAGCCGCTCCAATCTCCAAATCATAATCACCGTCCTTTAAAAGCGGAAATCTTGAACGTTTTGTCGGCAGCATATAGTGAAATTTTGGGCCCAAGAGAATGTAGGATGGATAATAAAGCCTGTGCGCATACAATATTTCATGGGTAAGTGTCACAAAGGATAGTTCATCACCGATAACACTCTCCGGTTCTTCCTCCCCAGGCGGAACTGAACAGTCCGATTTTCCGCAATCTTTCTTCATAAGACTTTTAAAACTGGTACTTATACCGGCTATCCATTTGTTTTGCATGCTATGCCTGTATCCGATGACATATGTAACATGGTACCCAGAATAGTGTTCCTGTGTATGGATTAATGTTGTATTCTTTGCAAGCTCATAAGTTATATAATGCTCGGAGAAAAAATTCATATCACTGTTTGATGTTGATATTTTTTCTATATTTGACGATTCTCCTGCATATAAATAAACTGGTGGCAAAAAAAACAGCAGGTACTTGATATAAAATCGAGGTGACATCTTGAAATCCCATATCCTAAAGCATCCAATAATTGATACCCATAATATAGATAAACTCAAACCTTGGGAAAACCTCATTTTTGTATTTACAATATTCACCGGACTTATGGCGCCTGCCCCCCAATATCTTGGGGGATTCCTTATAGTTGGCTGGTTTTTGTTCAAAAGGCAGTGGAAATCCGTTCCGTTCCTGGCCGATATTTCAAAAAATCAGCCGCTATCTTCCATCTTTAGTGAAATCAAAAAATTCAATCCAGCCTTGAATTACATTGTAAAAGGAAGCATGTTTGGAATCCTTTTCACTTTGGCACCGGCCATCTTTTTTTTAGCCGTAAAACCGATCGACCTTTCGATAACAAAAATTATTTCCGATTATTATCATCTCATTACCAAATTGTTCATATATGCACCTTTAACTATATTGATTTACCTCTGCGCCGTTAAAAGAGGTTTCAAATTCAAAAATGGAATTAACATTTTCATTCTTCTTTTAACTATCAACCTCATTTATCTCATCGTGCAAAGATATACGGGTATTGACCTGGTTCACGGTATACATGCAAAACTCCCTGTAAACAGACTGATTTCCGCTGAAGGAATATACAGGACCTCTGGAGCAATGTCCCACCCGCTGATTCTGGGCTACAACTGCATGATGTTCACTTTGGTTTCGTACAGCATGATTTTTATGAAAAATGAAAAAAATGAAAGATTGAAATGGATTTATATTTTTGCCGTTTCTTTTTTCAGCCTCGTCCTTACAAATTCAAGATGGCCGACATTTGTAACTGTTTTCCTGATGATTTCGTTCGAAATCAGAATATTCTGGAAATTTAAAAAGTGGATTCTGCCCTTTCTCTCAACTGTTCTTCTGCTTTTGTTTTTTTTATGGAATAGTACAACTTTCTTGAACCGATACAAGGAGCTTCTGATCGAAAATGTCTCATGGGAAGAGCGTATTCCTCGAATATCTTTTTGGAAAATC
The DNA here is from genome assembly GCA_015232735.1 of Oligoflexales bacterium. The sequence goes on from JADFZC010000002.1 coordinate 13,548, forward strand.
CACTGGCAAATGTTTATGGATCATCCCCTGCTGGGCGTTTTTTACCCACTAAGAAAAACCGAATCCCTGGACTATTATGTTAAGGCTGGATACACTAATATTGAACAGATGTACTCTGCTCACAATATATATTTGCAGACCCTTTCCGATTCAGGAATACTCGGCATGTTGGGACTTTTGTCGCTGATAATCGGTTACTTCAAAGCTGGTGGATATTTATATAGAAATTACGGAAACAGGTCCCTTTTGATGCTATGCCTGTCTGCTATATTGGCAGGATTTATGCAAAACACTTTTCGAGACACCGAATATATTTTTGGGTTTTGGTTATGTGTCACACTAATACTCGTGGAAAATATTACAACCAATCAGGAACACGATAAAATCAGGGATTTTTAAGTGAAACATGAAACCAAAATTAATCAGATCACAAACGAAAGCCGGATCTTAAGCATAATAGAAAGGCTTTGCAAGGCAAAGATGCGGGTTCTCGTCAGGGTTTTGGGCAATCCGCCGGTCACAATCAGAGGAGGACTCAAGGAACTTAACCTTCAATATGGCAGCAAAAACATTTCACTGGACAGAATTTCCAGCAAGGGGAACGAGTATATAATGATCAATCAGAAAGTGGAAATTGAAGTCCTTGGAATGAAAACTCGAATGATGTTCGAGTCCACAATCCTGCAGAGGCTCCTGGAAGGATGCATAACCATTTCAATCCCGACAGCTTTATTAAACATAGAAAGAAGACAAAATCCGAGATATCCGACAACACCGGCATTTTCAGCCTTTATCAGGACAAGTTCAAAATTTTGGAGCCCCGACCCACGTGACATAAAATCTCCACCAATCATACCCATTTATGACACAATGTCCACATGGTGTCATGTGATTGACCTCAGCCTGGGCGGAGCATGCTTTTCTTCAAGATTCCCATCCATGTTTGAAAATGCCGAGAGAATAAAAATCGATTCAAGCGCCGAACTTATTCTTCCAATGGGCACTCCTGTACTTGCTCCATTTGTTATAAAATGGAAGAAGAAACTGATTACTACCAAAGAAAATATCAACGGAACTTCTGTAGAGGGAATAAAATCAGTTGAATTTCGTTTCGGCATTGAGTTTATGTCAAATACTGATGAATTATCGTCAAGTTTGAAACTTTTTCTGAGGAATTTGGCTGTTGCCGATGCCATATAATTTTATACGCCGGGGTCTATCCTGGCCTTTCTGAAATGCGGTCATATTATTTGGCCGGAACACTGCTTTGAGTATTTGAAATAAGATCGTGTAATCGTAATAAGTATTACTCCAAAACAACAATTCGCAAAATATGGGTAAATTCAATGAAAAAGAATTTGAAAAAAATGAACGTGATATTGCCTGGGATCTTTCTTTTTATTTTTGGCTGTTCCACAATAAACGATTTTTTCTCAAAAGACTCTTCTGATGAGGAAAAAATCGACTCATCTTCAGGAAAAAAATCCTCCATCACAACTAAAGAAACGATCAGCAATTATGAAAATGAACTAAAAAATCTTGAACTCAGGCTTTCAAAACTATGGGTAAGGGTCGATGAACTGGAGGATATGACATTACAGCAAAAAGAAAGAATTTTTATTTTGGAGAAAGGGCTTTTGACAGGATTGATTCCAGAAGAATGGAATAATAAGAATCAAAAGGAAAAAAAGGCAAAAAAAGATGAAAAGTCAGATATGGGGAAAAAGCCTGATTCGCAAAAATCCGACGAAGAAAAAACTCCTCCCAAAAAAGAACCTCCTGAAAATATCTCAAAGGAAGATGAGGAAGCCTATGGCCGAAGGCTGGCTGAAGCTCACTCATTATTTACTTCAGAACAATATGGCAAAGCCATAGCGTCGTATGAAAGAATCGGAAGCGATTATCCTACAAAAACGACAAAGGGAAATCATCTCTACTGGATTGGAATATGCTGGTTTCATCTTAAAGATTTTGATCTTTCAAAAAAATATCTTGAAAGATTTATTTCAGAGCAAAAAGAAAATCCGCTTATACCAAAAGCCATGCTCTATCTGGCAAAAGGTGAAGTTAAGGCCGGTTATTCCGAAAAGGCTGTTAAACTGCTTGAAGCAATTATAAAGCAGTTCCCAAATGATGAAACTTCCATGATGGCAAAAAAGGAGATTAAGGACATTGAAAAGACCCTCTGAGCTTTCCGAATTACAGCGGTTTGTTATTCCAATGAGATACCTAATTATCCCGTTGTATTTAATCAGCGTACCGATATATGTCGAAAAAAGCGCTGCAAAGGAAACAGATGATACCTTTGTTGAAGAATTTATGAAAAGTGCTCCATTAAACAATCTGGGAGGAGGATCATCTCTTCCACAAGAAACACTAGATAAGGCAAATATCAAGGAAGAAAAAAATGAATCTAAAATTGAAATAAAAAATGAAGCAAAAAATAATGAAAAAAGTGAGATAAAAAATTCTGAAAAAATACCAAATGCAAAGGGGAAAGAAAAAGAGACGAGTTCATCAATAATATCGTCTCCTGAAACACCAGCATCTCCGATTATTGAGGAAAGTTCATCAACATCAACAATTGAACCATCCATTGAACAGTTAGACGAAAAAACCAATAACACCTTGGAAGGCAAACAAAAAAACACTAGCCGCAGCAAAGTGAATACAGCTCCTGTTTCAGATGCGGAAATAAAAAAGAAAGAAAGAAAATTTTACAGTGAAAAAAAGTCGACCGGAGGAGAAACAATTCCCGATATTCCTAAAATACCTGAACCAAACGAATTTTCAGGTGCACCGCCGATACCAGGTTCCCGCAAGAATCTGGCTGATGGAGAAGCTCCGGAGGAGTACCTTGTACAACCTGGGGATACTCTCTTTGATATTTGCGATCAACTGATTGACGATGGAGGTTATTGGCCCAAGCTATGGGCATTAAACCCCCAAATAAAAAATCCACATTTCATCTATCAGAACATGAGACTCCGTTTTTACCCTGGTGACAAGGAAATTCCTCCATCATTAAAAGTTATATCGGAGGATGACCTCGTGCCGATAGACAAAAATAAGATAAGTGAATCCGAACTCGTAAAAGAAGATATATCCAAATTGCTTCTTAAAGCGCCCGAACATAAAACCGCAGACTTCATTGGGCCGTCTGATGTAGGTTCCAAAAACATAGACTTTGATCTTTTATCATGGGGTACAATCTATAATCCAAATTTTATTTCAGTAATCATCCCAGGTTTCATATTTGAAAATGAGATAGATCCCATCGGAGAAATCAGGGGGGGGGCTAATGGGAAATTTCTGGGCGACAGCCTCGACGAAATAGTTGTCAATTCATCATCATCACTTACAAACAACCAGACATATACAATTCTGCGCAAGGATCGAAAAATCTACACTGAAGATGGTGATTACGTTGGAGTCAGATATGATTTTGTCTCCCATATGACTATCGTAGAAAAAATTGCTGAAGATTCCTATATTGGAAAAGTTTCGGCGAATCGCCTTGGAGCCCGCCCGGATGATATCCTTGTTGAATATTTGTCAACAGTCAGAAGGGTCCCGACTGAAATTCCAAAAGACGCCACGAAAGGAAAAAACAGTGAAATAGTTGCATTTGAGTATCCAAATTCTGTTTTGGGAGACAAAGGCACATTTGTTTTTTTTGATAAATTAAAAGGCACTTTAAATAAGGGTGATACCGTTGATATCTATCAGAGACTGAACAAAATGCCGGCTCCATTTTTAACGGACCCCCTGCCCGACAAGTCCAGAAAGGTAGGCACTGCATACATTATTGACGACAGCGGCAGTGCATCGATAGGATATGTGATTAACAATGAAAGTGAAATAAGGCTTTTCGACTCCTCTTCCATGCCTTAAAAGCAATTAAAAATCCATTCCATGATTTCATGTCAGGCTTTGAAAAGATCTCTTATGATAGGAAAATATGTTGGAAATCCTGTTTGGAGACCCCCTTTCCAAAAATACAAGATATGGACTGCAAATATCAAATACCTGTCTCCAATTTAAGGCTCCGCATGAAAGTTGCGTCAGACGGGGAAAAACAGCCATTGGTGTATCTATATGCAAAGTCGTCATTATCCCTTTATGCCCGGAAACGACAGCCTTGAAAAGGGTCTCAACCTCACTGCCACGGACTTCTCCAACAACTATCCTGTCCGGCCTTAACCTCAAAGCATCATCAAAAATTCTCGACAAGGTAAATTCACCTGCACCCTCTATATTTGGTCTTGACGAAACAAGATGAATCCATGTTTTGCATTCAAGTGAAATCTCAGGAACATCCTCTATAATCACAACTCTCTCCGTCTCCCCCAAAAGACTAAGCATGGAAACAAGAAGCGATGTCTTTCCGCTTCCAGTAGGCCCACAGATGAAAATCGGTTCTCTTTCATGTATAAGTCTAAATAGATGAGACCTTAATTCATGACTACAGCCAAATCTGTCTATGTTAATTTCATCAAATCTGTGCCTCCTTAAAGAGAGAACAGCCCCTCCTCTTGACAAAGGCGCCAAAACCACATGCCACCTGATCAGTATTTTCCCCCCAGGAAAAAAATAGTCATATGCACCGCCTGCACTGGGAGACAATGGATCAAGTCTAACCCTGTTTTTTGAAGCAAAAATCTGAAATGTCCTGTTCATTTCCTCCTCATTTGAAAATGGTGATGAATAGACCTCAACCTTTTGGTCTGATTTGAGCAAAACCTTGCTTTTTATACCATTAACAAAAACTTCGCTTATATCAGGGTTTGAAAAATGACATAGCAAATTCGAATTAATGAAATCCAATTCTTTCAAAGGAAAGTTTCCTGCATCAATAGTTAATTTTAAGGGGAAAAAAACTTAACAATAGAATTCGGGTGTGACACCTTCCAATATGGCCAAAAACTCCTTTTCGGATGTTCCCGGCAAAATGGTACTTAACAGTTCCGCTAAAACAATCGAAACCTCTTCCTCATCCCAATCTCTTGTATCAAGAATCCTCATACCCTCCAGAACTTTTTCCACCAGTTCATTGCTGAGTATGCCTCTTTTTCGGCATATTTCGATTCTGTTCCAAATCTTCTTTGGAAGACAGGCTATTTCAAGGGGACTGGCAATTCTTGTTCCCTGCCCCTGCGGCTTCAGCATCGACATAATTTCAAGAAAATGCCCTGATGCAGCGACCTTTTCTATCCACTGGCTTGCCCTCTCAATATCCTCAACATCAAAACCCTTTTCAAGAAAATCAGTCTTCATGTGATCCCAGGCAAACTCCACCTCCTCAAAATCGGATCGCATTAAATCTGCCACAATCTGTACGATTTTCCACCAATTTGGGATTGTATCAATATTGCTCACACTCCCCCCAGAAACAGATAAATACTAAAATTCCACAAAGGAAAAATATCCTTGATATGGAACTTTGAAATAAGATCAATTCTGCAAGTAAATACTCATCAATTAGATTAATTGTTTATTCCCAGGAAAGCAAAATAAAAAAAAACCATTAAAATTTAAGAAAAAAAACGGCTCATAAACTCCTCCGATGTTTTGAAATGGTCAGCACCATCGTCGATTAAAATCTCATTGCCTTCCCCCCTGATATCCCCGGTGGAATGCTTAAGTACAATGACGTCCCTCCCCTGATCCAGTGCTATGTTGGCTGTTACCATCGCTCCGCTTCTGCCCGAAGCCTGCATAATTAAAACCTTTGAACACAGTCCGGAAATTATCCTGTTTCTGACTGGAAAATCCCTTGGCAGACTTTGTTGCCAAAAAAGACGTTCGGACAGGAATATTCCACCCCTTTTTGCAATATCTCTAAAAACATCCATATTTCCCCTCGGATAGGGTTGACCTAATCCTCCAGCAAAAACGACTATGGTCGGAACAGGGATGATCCCGGAAATCACTGCGCCATAATGAGCTGATATATCACACCCATATGCTCCTCCGCTCACAATTGTAACTCCACTAAGGGAAAGAGCGGCAGCAAGTTTTTCAGTCTCAAAACGCGAAAAACCCGATGCCTTTCTGGATCCGACAACGGCAATTTTCAAGTTTCCAAGAATATTCAGGTCTCCATGTATCGATATTGCCAAAGGAGGATTTTTTATTTCCCTGAGAAGCTCCGGATATCTCCCATCGCTTATGAGCAGATATTTTGATCCGCTTTTTTTTATCTCATTCAAATGACGGACTATAACACCTGCAAGATCAGCAATATTAATTTTGTCCTGTTTGGAAAATACCATGCACCATGGGACTTGGTTCAAATTTTTTCCCAGCTGTTTTTTTATGAAATCCTCCCACTCATTCTCAGGCATTAGAAAAATTTCATCGTATTCCTCACCATCTCTGTTTTTTTCAAATGGAACGTTGATCCATTTGTATAAAATTTGTGACAGGACATGGGTGATGATTGTATTCAGTTCATTTTCAAGCATTAGGCAGATCCCCATATATTTCAACGACCAAATAAATCTTATAACACCGGAATATATAATACGAATGACAAGCCGGGTCATCTGATGACAATGATTATTAAATCTGCATTTGGAAAGGAGGGGGTGTATAAGATGGATCAGACCCAAAAAAGCCTGATCTTATCAATCAGACTTTTTCCTTCTGAAAATTACGGCAAATAGTTTCTTAACCATTCCAAAAAGCGTTGTAGGAGCCTTGGTCTTTGCCTTTTTAATCTGCTGTTTCCTTGAAACCGCAGGTTTCCTGTCGAAATCTCGTCTGCCGTGCTTTGAATCCTTCTGGAATTTTCCTGATTTCGGCTGATTCTCACGTCCCTTTCTTGGACCTGCATCTTTGCCTTGAAATTGTTTTTTGCCTCTTTGATTTTCATCTCTTCTCGGTCTCTGTGAACCTGAGCGAGCATCCCTGTTTGAATCCTGTGACAATTGCGTTCTCCCCAAAGTAGAAGATTTTCTCAATAAATTACCTTTAAATTCTGGATCTTCATAAGGATTTCCCGATTTATCGACTACTTCCAGATACGCCTTGTTATGCCACTTTGATGAAAGCAAAACGCGGTTTCCAAGAAAATCCTGAACTTTCACAAGATTCTGCCCGTAATCCTCACAAACAAGGGAAACCACATTTCCGACAGAACCCTCCGTCGAATGAACCAGGCTGATACGATGAAGATAATTAACAGGCTTATCAGAGAGATCAAAATTATAAACGTACGAAAAATTGCTAAAATGCAGACTCTTTAAAACATCGTCGGTTGCAATTAATAATCCCGGATTGCCTGTTATTACCTTTTCAGCCAAAGCCTTTCTTTTAAATAAAGGCTGTTTCGAAGTAATAAGTTCAGCAGGAATATCATTATGAACCAGTTTATAATGCAACCATTCGGCTACAGTTCTGGTATTTGTGAAAATAATTGCCAAACCGAAAGGGCCCTTTTCCCTGATAAGGCTCAGCATTATCTTAAATTTATTTACAGATTCGCAAATTATGTTGGTCTGGGTAATATTATCGAGAGGTAAAGAGCCGGCGTTTGTGCAAATGTATTCACAATTTTCAACCGTTCTGAACATAATCTCTCTTATTTTGTTGTTATTAACCTTTGCGAAAATAAGTTTTTGAACTCTCTTTTCACCTTTTAGCACAATATGCTCGATATCCTCAAAAGGAATGGCATCTGCCTCTTCGACGATAATTTGAGAAAATCCCCCAAATTCCAAATCATTGCTATTCAGCAGACTCTTAAACACCATGTTTGTTGTTACTACAACCTCAATGCCGTTTTTAATGGCAGCACGCTTCTCATCCTGAAGACTGTCCTCATCCAGAAAGGTTCCTATGGAAATTTCAAGGTTTCCAAAAAATTGACGTGCCTCAGATTCCACCCGCCTACCGACATCCGCCGAAGGAACAACAATCACAGAAAATGGTAACCTCTTAACATCAATCAATTTTCGTCGTAATTTGACAATATAGTGAGCTATGGCAATCAGATAGGAAGTAGTTTTCCCTGTCTTCTCATCAGCAAAGCAGATTACATCTTTTCCGGTGATGGCGGGAGGCAGGACCTTCTCCTGGGTTTCAGTCAATACCTTCCAGCCCAGTTCATCAATCCTTCCCTTCAACTCTTCATGAAAACAAATTTCACTGAAATCCTGGAAGCTTATCGTAGTGCTACCAGGCTCAAGATTATCTGACATATCAAATTTTTCAATTTCGTGCGTCTGCTTTTCTGCTAACTGTTCCATTATAAATACTTTCAAAAAAATTAATCAGTAAGAGGTTGTATGAAAACCCGGATCCCCACATCAGCCGTCACCTAAAAATCCTCATTTACCAACGTGTAAACTAGGGTTTTCCTCCTCCTTGCGCCCACACCTCTGGGTCTTAATACAGCATCTAAAGTTCATATCAAATAATCACTCATAAAAGCATATTTTTTTCCGATAAAAAAAGAAACATCCTTTGGAGTATATTTATGAGTGCATCCGACGACAATAAAAAAACTGACTCTTCCGACCTCATTGACTTTTCAACAAATGATGCTGGTTCACCAGAATTGGAAAAAACACACAATACATCAGAAGAAACCATTGTCCAAGCTCAAGAAAACACAAATGATGAAAAATATCCCGAAAAATCTGAATCCATCCATAACGGGGATCCGCCAAATAAGCATACCAAAAAGATTGATCCCCAAAAACCTGTTGATAATAGACTCACTAGGAGAAGAAGGTCAAATACATCCGAGATGCCTAAAACAGAAGTTGATGATGACAAACTTGAGCTATTAAAAAATATTGATAAAATAATGAAAAGATTTGACGATTTATTAACAAGCAGAGAATACTTAAAATTAAAAGCAGTCAGTGATAAAATAAATAAAGCCTACTATAACTCCTGGCGAGATGAAGCAAACCTGCTATTCAGGAAAATTGTGACATTTGAGCACAGAAGAAGACGGGTTGTGGACAAATAGGCCTCTCATATAAAAAAATTTGAAATATATCATCCCATTGGTGAGTTTCCTTTGTTATAAGAGAAACTAAGGAACGTCTTTTTATCTAAACCAGGAGAGAGGTCCGCAAATGAAACTACCAGAAAGGGTCAAATCGGAACAATTCCAAAGCAAACAGTTAACAATTGTTGTCTTTATATCAATTTTATCGGGTTGCGCTTCTTCGGCCTCAGAAAAAACTCTTCAAAATGATATGTTCAACCTGCAAACCAGAATGATGAAGGTCGAGGAATCCCTCCACGGAAAAAACATTGTCGACGAGTTCAATGTCAAAATTGCTGCCACAGAGACCAAACTGGACCAGATAAATATGGAAATTCAAAAGATCAAAGGAGAATTGGGGGCACTTAAAATAGGTGTGACAACAGGGCTCCTGCCTGGGACAGACCCTGCTCAGGAAGGCTCAATCGCTTATGCAATAAATAAAGTAAACACACGACTGGATGCCGTAGAACTGGCTCAGACAGAAATACTGGCGGCAATCGACAAAGCATCCACAGAAACGCCCAAGCCCAAGGAAGCCGCCAAGGAAAAAACCGCCGAATCCGATACCGCAAAAGATACCGACGAAATTAAAAACCTTGTACAGCTCAAAAGCGCTTACAGCAAAAAAAAATATACCCTTGTGACCGAATCCGCAGGAGCTGTGCTTGGCAAGGAAACGAAGAAAAACAGGGAGGAAGTTCTTTTTCTCCATGCTGAAAGCCTTTTCAAACTCTCAAAATTCAGCGATGCCGCCCTTAAGTTCAATGATCTTATCGAAAAATACCCATCATCGAAAAGAAATTCGCTCGCCAGGCTCAGAGTTGGCGACTGTTTCAGGCGATTGGGCGACGAGGCAACAGCAACCTTATACTATAAAGATGTCATCAAATACAATCCTGACAGTTCTGAAGCCAAGGAAGCCAAGAGCAAATTGGATAAACAAAAGAAAAAGCATTGATGACAGGATTGGGCGTCTATGTTGCTTTTAGGAATAGAATCAAGCTGTGACGAAACTGCCATCGCAGTTGTAAAGGACGGCAGAGATGTCGTAGCTTCCAACGTATATTCACAAATTGAGGTCCATTCGGTTTTTGGGGGAGTCGTTCCCGAAGTGGCAGCCCGGGAACATCTAAAAGTAATCGACAGCATGACAAAGCAAACCCTTCAGGAATCCAAAACCACAATTGACCGGATAGATGCAATAGCCGTCACTCAGGGACCCGGGTTAATTGGAGCCCTTCTCGTTGGGATTTCATACGCCAAAGGTCTCTCGCAAAGCTCTGGGAAGCCCCTTATTCCTGTCAACCATGTACATGCCCATGTCCATGGAGCCCTGCTTGGTCTCGGCAGCGATCATGACGTCATTTTTCCCTGTATAAGCGCTGTTGTATCCGGAGGACATACAAATTTATACTATATGAAATCTCCGACTTCGTTTGAGCTTTTGGCATATTCGATAGACGATGCCTGTGGAGAATCTTTTGACAAAGTGGCAAAACTCCTGAATCTTGGTTATCCAGGAGGGCCAAAAATAGAAAAACTGGCCAAAAGCGGAAATCCCAAAAGTTATCCAATGCCTGTAATGGTTGAGCAAAAGACAAGACTGCAGTTTAGCTATTCTGGTTTAAAGACCTATATGGTAAACTTAATAAACAGAGAAAATGCTCCTTTTTCGGGAGACAGACTGGCTGATTTATGCGCTTCTTTTCAAGAAGAAGCACTGGGGCAACTTATCAGAAAAATGAAAGCGGCATTGGAATTAAAACCTGATACCAGGTCGATTCTGATTGCCGGGGGTGTCGCGGCGAATCACAGGTTTAAAGAGCTTGTTTCAAATAGCATAAAAGTACCGGCTATGTTTCCCGAAACAAGGTTCTGCTCGGACAACGCCGCCATGATCGCCGCCTGTGGTTATCACATTTGCCAAGATCTTCGCGGACAAAATTTGCCTTTGCCAGATCCTGACTGGGACGCATTTTCACGTTATAAGTATATTTAGTCCATGGCACGAAAGTGCCACGGACGTATCCTGGCAAGCGAAGAAAAGCATAGGATCTGTTTGAAATATGCTGAAATTTCGAAGAAATCCTATACTCGCTGCACTCATCAGGATACATCGCTGGCGCATTTCGCGCCAGCGACCATTTATTCAGTTTTTTGGCGCCAAAGGACTCAGACATGTACCGCCGTATGGAATTACCCAAGCAAAACAAAGCATTGGGACAAGTTTTTCTCCGAACAAATTGGCCAGTCCAAAAAGTGGCGGACATGTTGAGAAACTGGAAGGTTCACCGCGTAATAGAAATCGGACCCGGTAACGGTATCCTGACAAAGGCACTTCTAAGTGCCGGTATTAAGGTCACCGCCGTCGAAAAAGACAGCAGGTTTGCTGAAAAACTTGAAGAGTTCAAAAAAAATCACAATGAGCCAAACATTTCAAATCTTGAAATATGTTGTGAGGATATCCTGAAATTTGACATCGAAAGCTGGCTTTCCAGGTATAAGGAGCCCTTGGCAATTGTCGGCAACATTCCTTACAACATCTCCTCACCGATCATTATGTGGCTTTTACCGCATATCAGAAAAATAGTGGGAGCGGGTCTTATGGTCCAGCTTGAATTTGGATCACGCCTTGCGAGCCCCTGTGATTCAAAATCATATGGGAGTCTGTCTGTCTACACACAACTTAGATCGGTGGTCATGCTGGAATGCAAGGTTGACAGAACCTGTTTTCAACCTGTTCCAAGCGTTGACAGCGCCATTATCAGCATCAGACCAAGGCCGAAAGAATTCCCGGAAGCACTGCTTGAAAAGGTGGAATTGATTACCAGGGCAGCCTTCAATCAAAGAAGAAAAAAACTCCGAAATGCAACAAGCCACTTCCTTAAAGATTCGCTTGCCGATGCCTGCCCCATAGACTTGAATAGAAGGCCGGATTCGATAAGACCTGAAGAATATGTCGAACTTGCCAAATACATATTTCCCGATTGGGACAAACAAAAACCATCCAAATAAATCAAAAAACAATAAAAATATTAAAAAAAAATATCGATCACTGTGTTCAAACGGATTGATGTTTCCTCAGGGGATTGGTATAAAAAAAATATAAACAAGCTTTACTTTTATTCTTACCGATCTTACTCAAAAGGAGTATGCCATGCCTGTAACGCAAACATGGGTAGCCCTTTTCTCATGTTTCATCTGTCTTGTTCCCCAAATAGTTAAAGCGTCACCGTATAAAACGCTGTCATATCTTTATCAGATTTCGGGTTCAAAAACGCTCTCCGGCATGCATAACAGACACAACAAATCACCAAGACAGTATTCAGATAAAATTGGCGAGATAACCGGACGCTATCCAGCTCTTTGGAGCGCAGATTTTCTATTTGAAAGCGAAGATATAGAAAACCGAAGCACCATGACCAAAGAAGCCATTGTTCAATGGAAGGCCGGAGCTTTGATAAATCTCATGTGGCACGCCTGCAACCCCGCTATTTCAGAACCCTGTACTTGGAACGAAGGAGAAGGGCCTAGAAGTTACCTTAATGAAAGTGAGTGGCAGGAACTGATAACAGGTGGCACACAGCTTAACAACAGATGGAAAAAGCAGATGGATCAAGTCGCCTATCATCTTAAAAACCTTGAAATGGCGGGAGTTGAGGTGCTGTTCAGACCTCTTCATGAAATGAATCAGGGAGCATTTTGGTGGGGCGGCCGTCCCGGGCCATCGGGGACAAGGAGACTTTATCAATTGACCCACGATTATTTCACCAAAGACAAGGGATTGAAAAATCTCATATGGATTTGGGATGTTCAGGATTTTGACACTCTCAAAGATGACCTCATCAACTATAATCCCGGAAGCGAATATTGGGATGTGGCAGCTCTTGACATATACCAGGGTTATGCAACATGGAAATACACGGCAATGGTTTCCGCCTCACAGGGAAAACCAATAGCGATTGGTGAATGCGCGCAGCTCCCGGATCCCGAATTGCTCAGACTTGAACCAAAATGGACTTTTTTCATGAGCTGGTCGGAACTGACATTCGAATACAACAGCGAAGAAAAAATAAGAAATCTTTATAACGATCAGAACGTCATAACCAGAAATCGTTTAAAATATCTTACGCCATTATGAATGTGCACTCCGTCATTTGGATACGAAAATTCGCCTGCTTTTTTAACAATAATGGCTAATTAGTCCTGTTTTTCAAGATACATAAAACAAAATCTGGAGATCTTTAAAATTTTATACTATAACACCATATAACACCCGACTAATGACATTATGTTGTACCAGGTTCTGTTTTATACACCCATCATAACATTTTTCATCATTCAGAAAAGGTTGCTTTTTTTATGAATTTATTAAGAGCTTTTTTATCGCACATTATCATCTTGTCCTTCTTTCATTTTATCGCAGGATGCAATGACCAAGACGTAAGCTCCTCATCTCTCAATATACAATCTGCCAACGAAACCTGTGGCCTTCCTGATGTTATCAATTCAATCAACTTTTCTGAAACAGAGCCGGACTTTAGTCCAGTCTCCGAAAAACTGGGGGTGATCGAATCCTCCTTCGAAAGTCTGGTATCAAAGGGAGATGAAAACAATCAGGAATGGTATGAGCATTATAGCTGCCTTTTGGACGGTTTTTCATCACTTTTTCAAAAAATAAACCGGCAGGAAAACCAATTGTCCGTTAAAACCAAACTTGCTGCCAGCAGTATTTTAAGGGAGATGAACAGAATTACATTAAAGATAACATCATGGGCAGGCAGCAAGAACAAATTTTCAGAGTATGATGTGCAAACTGTCATCACAAATCCTGACGAAGCAAAACGCTTTTCAAAATTTTTCAGAAACATCACCCTTTACAGCATATCGGAAGCCATAAAGAACATCTCTGTCACTCAATATGAAACCGGGATACTTGGACTCATTCCTTTTCTATATGCCGGGCCTGTTGAAAAAGAGGAAATCACTATTGTAAAAGAAATGATAGAAAGCCAGCCCGACCATGAAAGCAGACTGATTTTGGCAAAGCTCGTCTGCTCGAGGTTTTTAAAGGGTGGCTTTTACCATACTGAATTTTACCGGGAACACAAAATAAAATTTCTCCAGTCGGAAATCAAGAGATTCGAGTTCAAGCCTCTGGACAGGCTGAAGGGATTTCCAGGCCAGAAGAAGGTCCGTGCCTACCTTAAGTCTTTGAAAGAGGAACTTGCAAATCTGGGCAGCGGCCCATTTTCCATATCTTCCCAGTTTGCATCACTTCAGGAGGAAATGACCATCCCCGACAAGGCTGAGTTGATCGCTGAAGCAAAATCATATGCCATCGAAAAATTTCGCATATCCCATCCCAACTTTGCCTTTGAACATCAAAATGGCGACATTTACCTCAATGTGACCGAATATGGATTCGGCCATCTGTATGCACGTCTTGGCAACTTTCCTGACTTTATGACTCACTCAGGACTGATACTCAAGGGTGAAGATGAAGGTTTGCCATACTATTTTGTCGCTGAATTTGCAGAGAAGGGATTCAATGTGGGAGGAATGGATACCAATACACTTAAACGCCGGGTTTTCCTTCGTCCAAAATTTCAGATTCCGGAGGACTTCGGCCTGCCTTTGATCAGCAACCTGGAGGCGATGGGCAAAAGCCATTTCGACGTCAACATTGTCGAAGGAATCTTTGATGACAAAGGGGAAGTAAGCCTGTATTGCGCTGAATTTATTCATTACGCCTTCAAAAATCAGTTTATCATGAACAGAAATTCCACATCTCCGCTCGACTATGTAGACAACAAACCCTCCGGCACTGACATATCTTTGAGCAACGCCAGGAGAATGGGACTGGATACCAGCCAGAACTTCTATGCACCCGACTCATTCTTTTACAGCCCGATGATATCCTTCATAGGTCTTGCCTATAATACAGTCGAAGATGAAACCGATAATCTTACGCAAAAAAACTTTTTTGCCAAAAAGGCATTTACTTTTAATGAACAGGTAATCGATCATTTTTTCAAATACAGATTTAACAAATTATCCCTGAAGGACAGGATAAAAGCCAAGCTTTTTGAAATCCCCGAACATTACAAGTTCCTTCAGCTCTTCCTCAGAAGGGTGAATTACGACCGTTTCGGCTTTAAGAGATATTTCCCGCTTCCCAAAGGGGACTCTGGTGTTTACTTTATAAAATTTGCTCAATTGCCGCTGGCTTTCGAATCCCTTCTGGAGGAGGTTTCCGTAAAAAAAGACGGGACTCCCAACCCGGTATGGCAAAGCGATTTTGAAAAAAAGTACAGAAAAAAAGTGGCTCCGTTATTCAGAAAGGTATTTAAGACAGATTAGAAAATCTCTCAAGAGCCTTTTCGACATTCTCCCTGCTGTTGAAAGAACTTATCCTGATATAGCCCTCGCCGCATCTTCCAAAGCCCTCACCCGGAGTGCAGACAACCGCAGCCTTCTTTAGAAGAAGATCAAAAAAATCCCACGATTTCCGCCCGGCTTCAACCCATATATACGGAGAATGGTCTCCTCCGGTACAATAATATCCCATTCCAGTCAATTTTGTTTTAATCAGGGAAGCATTCCCCATGTAATAATCGGTCAACTCCTTTACCTGTCTTTGTCCCTGTTCTGAATAGACTGCCTCAGCCGCCCGCTGAACAGGATAGGAGACTCCATTGAATTTCGTGCTGAATCTTCTGCTCCAGAGACCATGGAGGCTATGCCCTTTGCCTTGCCCGTCATAGGCCATGCACTCCTTTGGAATAACCGTATATGCACACCTTACACCGGTAAATCCGGCTGTCTTTGAAAAGCTCCTGAACTCCACGGCAACTTCCCTTGCACCATCAATCTCAAATATGGAGTGCAAAATTTCAGCGTCCCTGATAAATGCAACATAGGCCGCATCATAAAGAATCAAAGCCTTATTCCGGCGGGCATAATCCACCCAGGCTTTCAAAGACTCCTTTGATACGGCAGCGCCAGTCGGGTTATTGGGGAAACAGAGATAAATCAAATCAAGTTTTTCCTTTGGCGGCATACAGACAAATCCGTTATCCCTGGAACATTCAAGATAAGTGATGTTGTCGTAACGGCCATCATTAAAACTTCCCGTTCTTCCCGCCATGACATTCGTATCAACATATACAGGGTAAACGGGATCCGGAATCCCTATTCTTATATCATTTGAAAAAAGTTCCTGGAAATTTCCCGTATCGCATTTCGAGCCATCACTCACGAAAATTTCATCATTTTCAACTGAAACCCCTCGTGATCTGAAATCATATTTTACGATTTTCTCGCGTAAAAACTCATATCCTTCATAAGGACCATAGCCCCTGAAGGTTTGTTCGGAACCCATCTCCTTTACAGCATGAAGAAATGCCTCAATACAAGCTGCGGGGAGGGGTTTTGTTACGTCTCCGATCCCAAGTTTTATGATTTCAATTCCCTCGTTTTCTTTCCTGAACTGTGAGACTTTCCTTTCCACTTCAGAGAACAGATAGGAAGTTTTGAGTTTCAAATAATTTTCATTAACCTTTATCATCGGTGTCCACCCCTTTTACCAGAATTTCACTTGCTCAAGACTGCGATCCATTCCATCTTGTCGGTAAACGGAAACATATCGAAGGCCTCAACCTGGCACACCTTTGCCCCTGACTCGATGATTGCCTTTAAATCCCTTGCAAGTGTCTCGACATCGCACGAGACATAAATCAGCCTCAGATTGCTGCTGCCTGCCATCTTATCCCTCAGGATATTTCTGACACTTTCAGCCAATCCCTTCCTGGACGGATTGACAACAATCAGTTTTGGTTCAAGAGCCCAATCGGGAAAACAGCCCAGATAGTCCTCAACCCTGCCGACACAAAAAGATGGAGGATCGATAAAGCGGTTCAAAACAATGTTTTTCTGAGCATCCCTGATCGATTGCGGATTCTGCTCGACACCAAGGACACGATATCCGTTTTTTGAAAGAAGCATCGCTATCTGTCCCGTCCCGCAATAAAGATCCCAGGCAACATCGTTTGACAGGTTTTGACCGGCTATCTGTTCAACCCTTCTGTAAAGGTTTTCAGCCTGCCATGTATTTACCTGAAAAAAACTTGTAGGGCCGATCTCAAAACTCAATCCGAACAGATTCTCCCTGAGTCTGTCCGATCCAATCAGCCTTTTTGAAAACTCTCCGAATATGATATTGGTTTTTTCTGCATTTATATTGATGTGACATGCCACAATCTTGTGACCTTTTCGCCTGAGTTCCATGACAAGATTTTTTATCTGAAGCCTTAGGTTTTCCTCTGTCCTTAAAACAAAAGTCAACATGAGCTGGTCAGTTAAATGGGAAACCCTCACTGCAATATATCTTAGATCTCCAGTATTGGTTTCCTCATCGTATGGTTCAATCGATGAACTGTTGAGAAGTGCCTTGATGTCCTGAATCAGTATGTTAATAGCCCTTTTATGCAGAGGACAGTTTCCGATGTCCACCACATCATGACTGTTGGGTTTAAAAAGACCTATGCCGAACCTGCCACTTTCCCCGTTGGAATTTAGACAGTTTTCGGATGATCTCACGGACAATTTGGCATGAGTTCTGTATTCAAGAATCCTTGGAGAAGGTACGGGAGCGCCCAGATAGGCATACTCCATGACACCTTTTTCCTTCAGCAATTCAAGACCAATATTATACTTGTCGGAGAGACTGTGGCTGTAATCCCCGTTTATATATTTGCATGAACCACAAATTTCTTTGATATTACAAACAATTGTAGCATTATTTCTTTGCGCCGCCCTGCTCTCGTTTTTTTTCCAGAGCGGCCCGCGATAGATATTGGGCTTATTTTGATTGCTGTTTTCTTCCATTTCCCACTTGCTTTTGATTTATGGGAACCAAAGCAAATGCTTCCCACACAAGAAACTAGATATCATCATTTGCCTATTAAAAAAATAGCAAATGTTACTTTTTAAAATCTCAATAAATCCAATCTGTTGGATCAAACATGGGCCCCTTGGGAATTACGCCCGTCTTCTTGCGGTAAACCTTGACTCCAAGATTAGTGGTATAGGAAAGCCAGGTATTCCACTCCTCCGAAATGGTTTTAATGGAATACGGGGTATCAGGCGATTTTGACCCCTTCGAAAAGGTATACGGTCCAAAAAGGTATGTGGCCGTATGACGAATCCATCTGAAACTCAAATTATTTGGCAGATTGTCAGGTATATTGAAAAAAACTATCATGTCCCCATACTTTAAAGGATATTTTTTGACATTTACCTCGTAAAATCTGTTATCCAGGACCCTCCAAAGCTCATCATAATTTATCATGGCCGGATGGTAGCCTGACTCTTCCTTTACATTAATATATTTGGATTTGGCCAGTTCCTGATCATGAAATGACAAGGCAGCATGGAAACAGTTCGGACCTCTATAGACAAGGAATTTTTTGACCATTCTTTTTGGGAACGGAGGAAGGAGATCCTTATCCAGACTCAAATCAGCACCCGTCCTGATTTTCTTCATAACTTTGCCCAGGTCCTTCTTTGTCAAAAAACCATTTATTTGGGATATGAATTCCCTTGCCGCAGCCCTGTTTTTTTTGAGGTAGGAACCGGTCACCATAACAGAATGGTGCTCCTTGGCATATTCAGTGGATAACTCTTCAGGATTCATCAAATTGAAATCCTGATCAGTAAGATATACTTTGACGCTGTCCTTGTCTGACGGGCCGGCGCTCCTCAGTTTTTCCAAAAAAACCTCCTCAAGCTCAGCTGCCTTGCCCGGTTTGGCAAACCTTTTTGCAAATTGGCCCAACTTCTCTTCCTCCTTTGGAAGTTGAAGGCTTAAAGACTCTATCTGCGCTTCCGGCTGACCTTTCGTAGCCCTGGTCTTTAAAAGACTGACCGGCACCTCCACTTTTTCCACTATTTCAGAGAAAGGAATGGAAATACTTGTCTTCAACTCGGAAGGGTCTCTGACAAATTCCAAAACAGGTGAAGGAGCGGGTTTAACGACGCTGATCGCCCTTTCAGCGTTAAAAACCGAAAACACTATGAACAGTGCTGCCTTTCCGCGAAAACCAAATGACATCAGGTCAATCCTCTCCTCTATCTTCTTAAAAATCAAAAAAGAAAAAACAGACGTTTTATCTTTTATTCGGAAGCAGATTTATAATCTTTACTAAAAAAGTTCTCTTAATTTTGTTTTATTAAATTATTCATTTATAT
>JADFZC010000894.1 GCA_015232735.1 Oligoflexales bacterium
GAGTCTTCCGGCTAAAAATCCGATAAAATGCACCCTTGATTCCAGATCATGGCTAACGGAATACTCCTTTAGACTCGAAAGCATGTTTTCGTCCGGTCCGGCAAAAACAAGTTGTAACTCAGAATATTTTCTAGATATTTTCTCAAATGCTTCAAGCAGAAGATCGGGTCCCTTGATTAAATTCAATCTTCCGAGAAACAAAATGTATGGACCAGATCCGATTCCAAATTTTTCCCTGAACTCATTGAAATCCGAATCAACATAATTCTCTTCATTTATTCCATTAGGCATCAAATATACCTTTTCCGGAGGATAACCATATTTCATGTAATCCTCCGTTTCATTCTCGCCTACAGCGATATTGGCTGACGCATTATTAATAATCCTGTTTCCGAAAGCGATATTGAAAATAATCTTCAGAATTTTTGACCTCCCAAATATTTTCAGGGCACCCGCGGGAGAACATATATATGGCTTGCCCATATGCATAGCATACAAGTATATAACAATATTTAGAAAAGACCAATGCCCCATAAGATGGATCACATCCACCGAGTCCACAAGTCTGTATAATCTTCCAAATGGTATTCTCGGTATAAAAAAGCGGGGAACTATGCTTTTAAGTATCACAAGATTAATTGGAAAAAACTCATTCATCCTTTCTTTCGTCAAAAAATAGTCCGTCGACAAAATATAATTCTCAATCCCCGACCTTTGAAGTGCATGGGCCATTTGAAACAGACGCTCGGCATACCCACCGCCTGTCCTTGCATCAAGATGCGTTATGACATGCAATATTTTCATTTTTTTTAAACCATTCCAAATACTCGACAAGGTTTTCGGAAAATGAACGACTCCTCAAAAAACCATATTCTTCCAATTTTTCAGCACTATACCGGCGCTGAGGATCTACACTCCGCTTTCCCGCGGCATATAACAGAAATCGAAGAATCCATTTTGGAAGCACGACCTTCGGGGATAGTTGCCTCCTCAGCCCAAAATGCTCCTCGATTTTTCCTGAAACAAACATATAGTTGTTCTCAACGTAACAATCATCAGAAATAATAAATATCTCATTGTTTATTGAAGCAGGAACCTGAGATAGAAAGATAATGGCGTCCGTAACATTTTCCACACTGACAAGATTCAATGCTCTGTCTGAAAAAAGTGCCTTTTTGATGAAAGCTGTCAATGGCGAATCTTGTAAATGATCCCGTATTATTTTATTTAGATTTGAACCATACGGCCCAAAGACAGCTGTAGGCCTTACCACAGCTAGTTCAAGTTTTGAGGTTTTTCTCTCTTTCAAAAAATATTCTATCTGGCATTTTGTCTTTTCATATGCTGTAACAGGATTTAATCCAGTCTGCTCATTTACAATAGGGGCTGATACATTTCCAGCCACCACCGCTGTGCTGCAGTGGATGAATCGTCTGACATTTGAAAACTCGGCCGCCCTTAACAGGTTTTCCACAGCCTTGAGGTTAACATCCGTTGATTCATTAGCTAAGTACGCAAGATTAATTAAAATATCCGAACCTGAAACAAACTGGTCAACCGAATCCGGGTCCAATAAATTCCCCTTAATATGGGAGACATTGGACAGATCAGAAAAAATATTCTGATCCTCTATTGAGAGGTATCTTAACTTATAATTAATATTCCCAGATAACTTGGGAATAAGGTGCCTTCCAATGAAACCTGAACCTCCCGCAACACAAAATGTCAGAATATCTTCCATTTATAAACTATCTGATTAATATTAATATATATTTCCTGCTTAATATAAAACCCATTTTCCTTTCTATCAAAAAACATGATTATTAGCCAGCCACAAAACAAGTAGCTCAACACTTCCTTTTGAAAAAAATTCTTCATGTTTTTTGAATGTTAAACAAGAACCTGCCAAGACCAGGTATTAAAAACGTCCATTAACTTTGAAGGCCATTTCCAGAGACTGGTGCAATCAAAAAGACTTTTGTGAACAAATTGGAAAACCCCAAAAAAGCTCCCCTGTAACAAACCGCACTTAAAAGCTGTTCCATAAAGAAAATTTGCCGCATCAAATTTGTCAGTTGAG
>JADFZC010000895.1 GCA_015232735.1 Oligoflexales bacterium
AAATTGAAAGACGTTACAATACTTTTTTCGGATCTGGTTGGTTTCAGCGAACAAAAACATGTCCATTCATGGCCTCAGTCAATTCTTTTACAAGTGCCAGGCCAAGACCGGTTCCGTCCATCCCTTTTTGATACGTGCCCTCAACCTGTGAAAAAACACTGAAAAGTTTTGACTTGTCTTCTACAGATATTCCCGGACCCTCATCTTTGACTGATATTATTACTTTGTCATTTACGACAGTCTGTATCAGCTCAATCATTCCACCGGGCGGAGTATATTTTAGTGCGTTTGATAGGTAATTGAATAGAATTTTCTCAAGGGCGTCTATCTGGCCGAGGATTATCAGATCCTTGTCATCTCCTATATCGAGGAAAAATCTTATGTTCCGTGTGGCACAGGATGGGATAAAATATGCGCCGCATGTCTGAAGGAATTCAGATATTCTTATGGGAGTGAGCAATATTTCCTTTTTGGCTGCTGAAAGTTTTTGAAAGTCAAGCAGCTGATTCACCAGACGAAGAAGCCGGTTTGAATTTTTTGATGCGATTTGAAGCCCTACATCTTCAGGTGCGGCCTTTAATGCCTCTTCGAGAGGGGTCATTATCAGTGTGAGAGGTGTTCTTATCTCGTGGGATATATTTTGAAAGAACTGTGTTTTCTGCCTGTCCAGTTCCGTCAGTCTGATATTTGCATTTCTAAGTTCATCTATTTTCTCCCTTATCCTGTTTTCCAGATTGGCATTCAGATCGTTTATTTCTCTTTGAATCCTGTTTTGATCATTTATGAATTTTGTTCCAACCGCCAGGGACAGCAGAACCATCTCAATGGCTGACCCGATTTGAAATCCATAAAATGTCAGGAAGTTGATCGGTATCAGTCCGAACATTCTTGCCGCGGCGATAAATGCGCCGGCAAAAAGGCAAAAGAATGCGATAAGGTAGTATCTGGCCGAATTTTCACCTTTAAAAAAGCAATATGCGCCCATAACAGCAAGATAGGGCGTACTTGTAATAACAAGACTGCTTGTTATTCTTCCGCAGATTTTGTAGGGCAGGAGAAATGAGATGCCCATTAAAAAAACACACCATGCGATAAACAGGAACGAAAGTCTATGGAATACCCTGGATACATTCTTGATGTTCAAAAAGTTCATTGAAAAGACAATAATCCAAAAGATGGCAAAGCCGACGGAAAATGAAAGCAGCTTTGTCGTAAGAAAGGGATAATTTGGCCAGAAATATTGAAAAGCAAGGCCGCTCAAAGTGGATTGGAGTATGAAGAATCCGGAAATATAGAGGACATAGAAAAGATAATTTCTATTTCTGGATGTGATCCACAGAAAAAGATTATAACATATCATCACGCAAATAATGCCGTTATAAAAAAAATGGGCGGCGTACTCGTTTCTCTTTTCGATGGAAAACCTTTTCACGGGCCAAAGCGTTATGGGAAACTGCAGGGAGGAGCTGCTGTTTGCCTTGAAATAAAAGGTATTTATTTCACCAGGCTTGATATTTACCGGAAATATGAAATTTATGTAATCATACTCTCTCATGCTGAAAGGAAGAAGGCTTCCAGCTTTGTGTATTTTGAATCTGTCCTGTGAATCTTTGGAGTAAAACTCAATTTCATTGAGCAGGGGATAGCCTATTTCAACAAGAAACTCCTTTTCTTTTTCATAGTCGTTTCCTATTTTCAAACGAAACCAGAATGTCGATGAGGAAAAACCAAACCCAGGGGTATCTTTATCGCTTTTCCTCCACAGTGCTTCACTAGTGCTTGAATTTACGTCATCTATGGTCAATTTGTTAAGGGGATCCTCGATATATTCCGCCGTGCGTCCAAGGTTATGTTTTTCCTCGAGCTGCCTGCTTGAGAGAAATGTCACTTTTTCATTTTCAATCTTCGGCATAATTTGACTGCTTTTTGAAGAAGAACTGACAATGAGAAGAAGTATTAAAAGAAGGACTGCTGACAGCATCAGGGAGAAATATAGATATTTTTTACTAATCCTTCGCATGATTTCCCAATAAAGCTTTTATGATATGTGCCGTTTTACTACTCGGACAAAAAGCATC
>JADFZC010000896.1 GCA_015232735.1 Oligoflexales bacterium
AAAGGCAGTGGCCGGCTGTCAATACAACATCTGGGGCGATAAGCGACCCGCCGCAAAGCTGCCGTCCATCTTTTTCAATCTCAGCCATAAACTGATATTTAAATGGAGTATCAAGATCATTGCCTCCAACAACATTAACTTTACTTGAATACGGATTCATGCATGAGGACAGGAAGATAAGAGCAAGTAGCTCACTTTTTTCAAAATATCCTATCTTAATGGTCTTTTTCATAGCTCTCCTTATTCAGTTAGTAAAAGTTATGACAACAGATATCGGCATCAAAATTTCGCCTTGCAACTTGTATACCAGCCTGAGCAAATGCATCCATTTTCACTTATTCTTAAAGCCGGTTTTTTGAAATGACAGAAATGATTTGATTTTTTCTGCGGGATGGCTCCTGAAAGAAACAGGCCTAAAGCATGAATAAGACGCATAATCACCGGTAACTACTGCCAACTTCAAATATTGTACAGATATTTTTCAACACTGAAAAATGGTTGGGCGCCCCAAAAAAACATGGATTCTTCCGAAGCCGGATAAAAGTCAACATATCGAATCCATGCACAATAACAGGATGTATTTTGCATCTTTCAACTGCTAGGCATCAATTTCACGGGAAACACACGATAAAACAGGAAGCATTTCAGCGCCCCGGTATGTTATTATTGAAATACATACTCGTTGCACAATTTCATAAAAGAACTTTTAGCCGATGATCGTTCGCGGAACAATCATCCACTGCCGCAGGCTGTATGTTTTTATAAAAAACTTATTTTTTCTTAATGACCGGAAAGACTCACTGAAAGCTGAAAAACAGGTTTTCCCCTTGCAGCGGCATGAATGCCATTTGACGGCAAGCAAAAGCCGGGCGGTCATTGACGGGGCCACGCTATAACCATGATGAATATCTATCATTCATTCATGCTTTTATAGGTCATATCAATCAACAAGGGAGTGATGTATGAAAATTTTCAAAGTCTTGACAGCGGCTGTTCTCATGTTTATTTCAGTGAACGGATACCCCAGAACTCTAATAGACAGGTTCATGCCCGAAAACGATCTTTACCTGGAGGACAACCTTTTTAACGCGAATATGACGGAAGACACGTTTAACGCCATTCTCGACAACATTAAAACTTATTATGAACCGATAATCCAGGGGCATGGAGCAACCCTTGTGATTGAGAGAAACTGGAGCGATTCAACAGTAAATGCATACGCCTACCAGGAAGGCACATCATGGTACA
This sequence comes from Oligoflexales bacterium, assembly GCA_015232735.1. The sequence continues at coordinate 1,249 of JADFZC010000896.1, forward strand.
TCGCAATGTTCGGCGGAATGGCAAGAAGAGCTGAGATCACAGAGGACGGTTTCGCAATGGTCGCCTGCCATGAACTCGGACATCATCTTGCCGGTTTCCCGTTTTACCCGGACGGAAACGAATGGGCCGCCAACGAGGGACAGTCTGACTATTTTGCAACGCTTGCATGCGCAAGGAAGATCTGGCCAGCCACCGAAAGAGCCGAGATGGAAAAAAACGGGATCAAATGTGCAAGTGAACTTCCCTCGAACAGGGTACTCGCCGACACGGTCGATCCTGTGGCAAAAGAAAAATGCGACAGCGTCTACACCGATCTTTGCCTGACCGACAAATACGATTGCTACAGGGCCGCGATGGCCGGCTATTCCCTTGGCAACCTCCTTGCCGTGCTGGGAAAAACAAAGGTTTCATTCAGCACCCCCGACAAGAAGGTCGTGACAAAAACCAGCAACTCCCATCCTGCCGCCCAATGCAGGCTCGACACATATTTCGCTGGCGCGCTGTGCAACATGTCATGGCAGGATTCCCTGATTCCTGCCGATGAGAAGGAATCCACAAAGGTGAATTGCGCCAAAGGAAGCGTTGCCCAAAGACCTCTGTGCTGGTTCAAGCCCACCATTTGAAGCGAGCCGCTTCTTGGGATTGAGAGCAGTATCAGGTTACAGGGTCGGTAACGGGGGGAACCTCGCCGCTGCTCTCAGGATCGTTTGAGGAATCATCCTCTGACGACTCCATGATCTTTCGAAGCGGCTTTGAAAACGCGAACATTGCAAGACCCGACACGATGCCCAGGATCATAAGAATTGTGAAGAACGACTCTTTCGAGATCA
>JADFZC010000072.1 GCA_015232735.1 Oligoflexales bacterium
TTAGTATTTTTTCGCATATTTCCTGATAGGAATCACCGGTAAAAATCATTTTCCCGGTTGCTATTTCATACAAAGTGATTCCGAAAGAATAGAGATCGCTTGAAGTTTTCAGTGTACTGTTCAGAAAACCTATTCTTTCAGGAGGCATGTATGGAAGTGATGCCGCAGTTTCATTCCGTGCGCTCTCTTCGTTGAATGAAAAGAAACGGGAATGTCCGAAGTCGAATAATACCGGCTGCTGGTCTCCAAGTTCTCTGAAGCCTATATTTGCAGGTTTTATGTCTCCGTGAATGATTCCACTGGAGTGAAACCTCTCCATTGCGTCTGAAAGGGTTATGGCGATATCAACCAGCTTGATCGGATCTATGTCATACATGTCAGATTGTGTTTTGGATCTTGACAACCTGTTTTGAAAGGTTCCGCCGTTCAAATACTCCAGAACAAGATAAGGCAGGCCCTCCTCCCTTCCAAGTTCAAGGATTTTTATAATTCCGGGATGTTTGATTTTTTCAAGGATTACGCATTCATGGTAAAAATCGTCGCGAAGCCTTTCCTGTTCCTGGCCGAAAGAGCCAGGGAGCAGCCATTTTATTGCGACGATTCTCGGCGGTTTATAAGAATGATCGTATGCTTCATAGGTTTCGGAGAACCCCCCGCTTCCCAGCGGCCGTCGAAGTTCATAACGCCCATCGCATAATCTTTGTCCGCCTTTTAGCAGTTTCTTCAAATCGTTTCCCTCCAGCCTCGTTTTTCGGCAATTAATTTATTATATTGAGGACCAGCCGCCGGCAATTTGATAAAGCGGCCGGACTAGGGTATAATTGATATGAGTTAATACGCTGAAAAGATAGGAGTATGATTTATTTGTATTGAAATAAGGAAAAAGTTATGCCTGCAAAAATTCTTGTCATTGATGACTCTAGAATGGTCCAGGAACAACTCAGGAAAGTCGTTCAATCTCTAAATTGTGAATGCATCATAGCGACCAGCGGAAAAGAAGGTATTGAGAAGGCTGCTGAGCATAGAGATATCAGCATCATCATCGCGGATATTAACATGGAGGGGATGAATGGCATTGACATGTGTGCTGAGATACGAAAAATGCCTCATCATAAACGAACCGGCATAATAATGTGTACGACAGAGGGAGCCAATGAAATGAAACAGAGAGGAAAGGAGCTGGGTGTTTTCGCCTGGGTTATAAAACCCGTTAAGGAGGAGACATTTTCCGCTTTAATCAGGCGGATCATGTATACCAAATGACATACCCTGCAAACCCTGCAGGAGCAGTTTTTAGCTTGAAATTCATATAATCAACAGCTCGAATAGATTAATATTTTTTTTTATTTCCCTGTTGTGCCGCCATACTCTTCCCCCTTTCCCGGCCCCGTCAGGCACGTCAAAATGTATACGTGTAATTATCTGATATGTTTAAACAAAATTATTGATAAAAGTTATTTTTTTTTTGTAGATTTTTATCGAAATTTGCGATTTAACGATGTTAGCAATTATTTGGTACTCTTTAGATTCTCGGTATGAATTCAGGCTTTTTCTAATATCAATGGAAATAAAAGCAGGGAAGATCTTTGTTGAGAATCGAAAAAACACGTTCGCGTAAGGCAGGGAGATTTCATGAGTAATGTTGTGATAATGAAAGATTGGAAAATCGAGAGGGATACGAAACAGGTGAAACAGAATCTTAAAGCGCGAGGTATTGTGATAACGAAAGATATTGAGAAGAAAGTCAAAGACCTTTTGATGGCTCTTGACGAGTAAACCTAAGAGCCTGTCTAAAAAGGGGTGGATCAAGGCGCGAGGAGGAGGGCGACCGGAGTTTACATTCCAGTAAATGAGGATCGCCCGACGACGATTAACGTAGAGTCCAACCCTTTTTAGACCGGCTCTAAGGGTTCATCTCAGGTTAGTCCTGGTGTTATCCCATGACGGACGCCATGTGGTCAGCGTCGAACTGTAAGTGCCGGGACATTCCATTTTTATAACCGTATTATTTATATCCAAGCCTTCGCCGGAAAGCGGTCCAATACAATATCCGTACGTTTTATTGCCAGACTGATCTGTTGAAATTACGATTCTGTTATCGCTGTTGACACACCATGCTCCTCTGCCCTGAGTGCCTATTCTCGGTGTTGAATTATCAGGACAAATGATTTTTCTTCCAACCATGGATGGATTATTCACACACTCGACCGCCCCCTGAACTTTTGTTGAAAAGTTGTGAATTATGAATCCCTGGTACATTTGCGCGCAGTTTGTCGAAGTTGCCGTCCTTGAAGCATCCTCCCATGTCTTTGTTATGTTGTTACAGATCAGAATTACAAATCTGCCGGAATTTGGCTCGACTCCGGTCCTTTGATCTTCCTGGTTTGAACAAAAACCGAAAGACATGTCTGCCGAGAGTTCTCTTGGAAGAAGAATCCTTCTTGCCTGATCCTCACACCACGCTCCTTTTCTGTCTTCACTGATAACAAGTTCAGAGTTAATGTCACAAACAATTCTTCTTGATCGTGCAAGTTTCATCCGGGAACACTCGTACCCTACGTAATAACCGTTGACCTGGAACTTGAAAAACTTGTCTTCTTCGTCATACGAACAGTATAGGGGGGGATTTGGATCGAAATCCTCGATTGTTCTATCATAATCTTCGGTATATGTGTCATCGTAGGTTTTGCACCTGACCCCCTTTTTATCGGAAGTCACTTCGATTTTGTAACCCATTTTGCATCTCATGACCTGACGGTTTCCAGCATTGCATCTTGAAGCGACGCCGTTTGAATCCACAACCCATAGTGTGTCGCCCATTGATGTGCAATCGACGCTATTGCTTGTCTTGTTTTTGCAGCCTTCCAAAAAAAACAGAAATAAAAGGACTGAAAGAAATTTTATTGAATGCAGAAGGTTATTCATTTTTAGCCCGAAAGATTGATATCTCTTTTCACTTTATACTTATATTATAACTTTTTTTGCCGGATTTTGGGTGCTTGGAATTTGATACGTTAAACAAATAATATCGATTTTCTTTTAATGCCTGATATTTCGGAAAAAAAATCCAATTTTTAAAATAAATGAAAAAATCAGACTTATTTCCCCTCCAGTATGGTTACGGCTGAGTCAAATATATCCTCTATTTGCGCCATTCGTCCGATCCCTTTCTCACCTGAGACTACAGAACCTTCGGAAGGGCCTATGAATTTGATACCCCTCTCTTTGAGAACAAGAACGTTATCCTGTAATGCCGGATTTTGCCACATCGAAGGATTCATGGCGGGCGCTATCAATATCGGACATGTCACTGAAAGAAATGTGGTGCTGAGAAGGTCGTCGGCTATCCCATGGGCAAATTTACCTATGATATTTGCTGTCGCCGGCGCTATGAGAAGGATGGCGGCATCCTCCTTCAGCGAAATATGAGAAATTTTCCTGTCATGGGACAGGAAGGTATCTGAATAAACAGGATTGTTTGCCAGGGTTTCAAGGGTCAAAGGGGTAACGAGCTGCTTTGCGTTTTCGGTGACTATGGGGAATACATCATATCCTCTGTCCACAAACATCCGGATCAAATCGCAGCTTTTATAGGCAGCTATTGACGAGGAAATTCCCAAAAGCACTTTTTTTCTTTCCATTTCACCACCGGCTTTCTAACATTGACCCTGAATTGATCTGTTGTTGAATTTAATGTCCACGATTTCAAGTTCCACTGTTCCGGAAGGCTTTCTGACATTCACTATGTCGCCAATTTTTTTACCCATGAGCGCCGCAGCCATGGGGGATTTGTAGGATATTGTCCCGTTCTCCGCGTCAGCTTCGCCTATCCCGACGATGGTCCACTCCCTCTGATTGCCCTCTTCATCGACAACCACAGCTGTGGAGGCAAAACATACTGAAGACCCGCGTACGGACGCAGGATCGACAATCTCAGTGTCTTTCATTAATTCTGTTAAATATTTCAATCTTTTATCTATTTCACGCAGCCTTTTTCTGCCATAGATGTACTCTGCGTTTTCAGATCTGTCGCCTTCGGCTGCGGCAATTGCTATGCCCTCGACAACCTTGGGCCTGACCTCGGTCAGGAGTTGTCTGTGTTCCTCGGCAATTTTATTGAAGCCCTGCCTCGTCAATAGCTTTTTCATTCCTCTTTCCTCAAACGATCGAAAAATCAGGTTAATGAGGCAAGTTATAATTACAGAAGGGAATTGACAACGGCTTTGTTGCATAACCCGCATAAAATTTCAATTTTCATTGCCGAAAGCCGCACTGCCTGACCGGGCCATATTATTCTTTGGAAGGGTAATAAACGGTATGACAGGAGTCGTATCCTTGATTCTGTCTCTGAAGACAAGGATATTTTCCCTCAGGACGGTAAGATTATGGCTTGTATTTGGCACTCCCCAGTAGGTGTATATTTCCGGTGAGATTTTCCGGACAAGGTATCCGGAGACAAATATATCGGTGTCGCCGGGAAGACTGCCAAGGATCTTGATCGATAACGGCTGCCAGGAGTATGACCTGAAAATTTTTTCCGGAGAGCCCCAGTAGAGTTTGCAGATTTTTGACGGATTCATGTTTTTGCACGGCTCTTCGGAACTTGTATCAAGTCTCATTTTTCTTGCGTCTTCCGAGGAGAGATCCCTGACTATGGTGAATTTTCTGTTATCAGGATCGTAAAGAATCTCATCACCTTTGAGCTCCCAGAATAATTTTGCCTTGGTCGGCTGGATCACATACCACTCGTCCCCGTCGCGGTATATATCATATTTTTTGGGAATATGAATTTTCAGCGTATTCAATATTGAGATGCTTGTTTTGTTTGGAGTCTGTGAAAAACTTTTCAAAAAGGAGGTTTTTTGTGGCAGACTTCGCTCCTGCCATTCAGCATCAGCTCTAATCACGCCTTCTCCCAGGGGAATCGGTACATAGCTCAGCTGCATTTTAAGTTTTGACTGGCCATCCTGCCTGAGTCCCAAAGTGGAGGCATTTTGCAGAAGAACGGGAAGAATTTTCAGTTTAAGAGTCGTAAATTCTTTCTGCTGGCTTGAGGAGAGGCTTACACCGTCAGGTTCCTTCAAGGAAATCTGGATTGAGTCAAGTTCGCTGCCTGAGAGATCTGATTCTTCCTGGGATCCGACTATCGTTGAACTGTCAAGGCTTTCGTCAGGTTCCTCCATGCCGTCTTCCTCGTTTTTTAATCCCTTTTTTTCCTCTTTTGCAGCGGTTTCCGCTTTATCTTTCACACTTTCTCTGTCCTTCTTTCCAATCGAGCCGTCTTCATTTTCAATTGATGATTTATCTTTGCCAGCCTCTTCCGGGTTTGTTTCCGCTCCCATTTCTTTCAACTGTATTGTAAGTTTCACTTCGGCCTCTTCCGTCGTGTTTGTCCGGGGTACGGTAATAATTTTTTGAGCAGTAAACTTGTCATTTTCGATCTGTTTGGTGATCTGGATTTTCAGGCGGCCTCCCGGCGCTACCCTCATGTAGCGTCTCCATTCTCCGAAACTGTCAGTGATTCCCTTGATCCCCTCTCCGACAGTGACGCTTGCGCCAGCCACTGGATTGCCGTTGTTGTTTATTGCCCGTATTTCAAAAAAGGTGTAGGGATGAGGCGCTTTGCTCTGAGTGCCTGACGTATATATCTTGTAAGCAAATACGAGAGCTGACAGAAATGTCGTCAAAACAAAAAATCCAAGCACGAGTGATATACGATTCATTCGTCTCGGCGGCTTTATTATCGGCTTGTTATCTATTTCGATTTCATCAACAAGGGAAAAAAGCTCATCAGGATAGGGCAGATTCATCCTTCTTTTGGGCCTGAAAGGATTCATATTGATACTCCTGTCCATAAGGACCATTTATGACAAACAAAATCCCTGAAAAAATAAAATCAGCAATGACGGGTAATATTCTTGTGGGTTCCATTGATGACAGGTAGACTAGTTCTAATATGAGAATTATCATTTATACTGTCATCTAGTTTTAGTGTAGCTGGTGCACATGACAAAAAAAATGGGCATAAAATTCCTATCCTCCTTTCTGGCATGGGGGGCTTTTGTTGGTCTCACTGAGGCAAAAGATTCTGTCGCTCCATCCCCGCCAAGGATTTTGCTTCCTCCACCGCCTAAGGAATCTGAGCCGCCCCTTGAGGAGCCCTCTGAATTAAATCGGAAGATAAAGGAAAAGAGGAAGGAAAGGGTTGAACAGGAAAAAAAGGAGGAGAATGAGAAAAAAACACCGGAAGAGAGACAGATTGAGATTCTGGACGATAAGACACGGAGGCTGATAAAGGAGGGATCGCAGGAAAAACCGTTTCAATTTCACATGGCTGTGAGCCTTGTCTTACCCAAGATCGTTACCTCTGGGAATGAAAGGAAAAATTACATAGCCGAACCGACCGCCTTTCTTCATGTCTTTATCAGGCCGAGTTCATCCCAACCTACTGATAAAACTGAATTTTGGACGGGTTTTAGATTCGCACCCATAAATGGTACCGGGGTATATAAAAATAATGCCGGCCGCTTTTGTTTTAACTATTTCGGTCCGATGTTTGGGATAGGCAATTTTGACCCCCCTGTCAAAGAAAACAGTGGGGAAAAATTGCCTGTCAACAGGATGCAGAACGAAGAAGAAGAGAAGAAAGAGGAGAAATCTTACACCCGCTGGGGATATTTCTGGATGAGCGGAATTGCGCTTCAAAACAGGATATCCTCAGTCGAGAGGGACCGGGAGGTTCCGGGCGAAGACCTCAACTCAAAAGGGGCTGATTTAGATGTTCCGGGGATTTGGACAGAATTTCACTTTACATCGTTCCATTACAACTCTTTTGGAACAGATTACCTCTTTGGCATTCAAATGGGGAAGGGCAAGGATATTGCCTACATTGGAATTGCCTTCGGACTCTGGCACTGAAAATAAGGAAACGGTCTGTGCAAAACACGGGACTTTGTTATTCACCATCTGTATTTTGACTCTTATTTCATTCAGCTGTGCGATATTCAGGAAAAACCCTCCGCCCAAAAGCGGTACGCCCCCTTCTGAAAACAACTCCGGTGCAAACAGCAGCGAACTTCCGGTATTTGAAATTGCTGAAAGTTCAGTTTCCCAGGGAGGTAATGCCGTGGGAGCCGAGAGTTCCAAAGAGGGGCCAAAACCCCTAAGGCATCCGCCGCACCCAAACGCCTGGAATACCCGGCTTCTTGTCATGACCAACATACTTCCGCCGGAAAACAGGCTTTTGACCTGCAAGGCTGAACTCGACACCCTTTCCAGGGACGCGCTTAATATCGAGGACATGGTTTCCAGGGCAAAAAAAATCCGTATGGAGGTTGAAGTCGATCCTGTTCTTTATCATTGGTGTTTTTACAAGACCATGACAGCTCTTGACGAAATGCTTGAGACAGACAATCTTGGAAACTCCTGGGATAAGAAATATCATAATTTCCTGTTGACCATGAGAGGTCTCTGGCTATTGGGCGGAGCGCTCGACTCGTCTACCCGCAAGAACAGGTATCTTTCCTATTTAAGGAAGAGAAACATAGAGCTTTCCAATCAGTACTTCGGACGGGGAATAGACATCATCGGCACATCTTTTGACGAATACCTTAAGAATCCCGGGTTAAGGAAAGAGCCAAAGCCGGCTTCGGAATTTATTGAGGATTAAGAAAAAAATCTGACCGGAAGAATCTATCCAGGCAGATTTTGCCTTTCAAGGAAAAAAATTAAAAACTTGTTTTGATGCAGCAGGCTAAAGTTTTTGTCTAATTTGCCGACATAATGCTCAACAATAAACCTTTATGTTTCAGAGGTACTATTGTCATGAAAAATGATAAGGCGAAAAGGCAATGGAAGATAACTCTCAAGGCATTTATGTTTTCTGCTTTCTGCTGCTGCATCCTGGGCGCATCAGCTGCCCTGGCCGCTTCAAACGAAAGTAATAATGCCAATAACGCAGGCAACACCAGCGGCAACAGCGCAGGCAACGTAAAAGAGCGGCCCGAGTCCTCTCCCGCGGAAAGCAAAAGTTCACCTCCGGAAAAGCAGAAACCTTCATCGTTTGAAACGGCAAAAAATGAGAAGGATTCAGCATCAGCTGATGCTGCCAGTAAGGAGGAGAATAAGGAACTTGATGAGAAACTTGCCTCCACCGGAGCTGTAAGGCAGTTCCATGAAGTTCTGGATGAACTTCTTTCAGAGTTCTCATACGACGTGAAAAAAGGCCAGGTCAACGGCCTCAAAAACCTGTCGGTCAGAAAAGTCATAGTGGATAATACACTCCCCGTGTCCTATAAAAGTTATCTTGAAATGCTTGTGACGGAGAGAATCAGGGAAAATTCAAGAATCAGGCTTATCACATGTCTGCCCTGCAAAACCAAGACTTCAAGAATTGTTGATGGCAAATTTTTGATAACCTCACCGCAAACAAATATGGCCGAGGCGACAAGGGCGGCAGAGCAGCTGGGAATTGAAAATTTTATGGATGTGGTATTGATCTACCATACAACTCATATGGTTCTGGCATTTAACATTTTTAATACTGAAACAAAGGAGGCTGTCTGGGCCAGAACATACAATAGCGAAACGACCAAATCCAGGTATCAGAAGCTTGCCGTTGATTTCAACCAGATAGAAAAATCAAAAAACAGCAGCGAGTATGTTCCCGAATACAGATTCATGGGAGGCATGGGGGTCGCAACCGTTCCGAATGTCGGAGGTACTTCGGAAGACAAATCCTTTCTGGCGCTTCAGTTCAGGGGCATGGAGAAGTTCAACAACAGGAAAAATGAATTCGGCCTGCTTCTCAGCTACTGGCAAAATACAAAAACTCTTACAAGTTCGTATCCAACTGAAAATGGCTCAAGCGGGACTGCGTCTGCGACAACCACAGCCACTTCGTCAACAACGGATACCTCGGAGCCTGTTCCAAAACCATTTACAAGCGCAATCGGTTTATACGCTGTTTTCGCCTACAATTTTCTCGGTGCCCTTGAATCCTACAATGAGATAAGGACAGGGCTAAACCTCGGAGTCGGTCTTTTTCTTGCCACCGGGTATCTGGCAACCAGCGGAAGGTTGGGCCTTGATACCTTTTTGGGGAAGAAATTCACGATTTCCCTGGGTGGTTTATATATTGCACCCTCGCAAATACTTATGGCAAAGCAATTTGTCAAAACCAAGGGAGGCAGTGGCGGTGATCTTGTCATCTCGTATAATTTTTAGCGATTTCTTGAGAATGATCCTTGTGCTGGAAATGCTTTTGGCTTTTGGATGCAGGACTTCCAAGACCAGCGTCTATGACCAGGTTTACAATGCGACCATCACATATCCTTTTTATTATGAGGCAAAAAAAATAGGCAATGACGGACGTCAGGAAAAACTTGTCATCCGGACAAGTTCCGGGAATACCGAATACTCCCTCGAAATACCGGAAAATGTCCAGGATTATGATATTGAAGTTCCGGTTGCCGACATCGGGGCCGGCAGGAAAGAGCCTTCCGCAAGGAATGTCCAAATGAGCGACAGGGAGCTGGTTTCCAGCATGCCGAGGCTGTCCAGGGCCGCTGAAGAAGAGAAGGCTTTGATGGATAAGGCATTCGGAGTGGCTGAAAGCGGGGGGCCAAAGCAGTCACCCTCATACTTGCTAAGCCTTCAAAAAATAAATGAGCTGTAAAAAGAAAAAAAATTTGAATCGGCCCTCATAGAAATAAACAATC
>JADFZC010000897.1 GCA_015232735.1 Oligoflexales bacterium
GGGACGTTATGTAACTGAACCACAGGTTTATTGAATAGATCGCAAATCATCTGCACATGAAAAAATATCTTTCCAAATGAATTGGCAGGAATTCTGAAGCGATTTCGTCAAAAAACGATCCGCGACAGGAATACCTGAAAATCCATTCATAAATATATGAATCATATCAATATATTATCATTTATTGCCGGTTTTTTGTTCAATAATAAACAAATTATGTCGAAACAAGACTGAAGCCTTGTTCAGCAGGTTCCATATTTTGCTTTTAAAAAATCCGGCGCCGGTCAGATTTCATATATTTGGTCACGCCTGGACTTATCAAGGAGGTCTTTATGAGATCGCGATATTTTTTGGGGTTTGTCGTATGCACGGCTCTGGCGTTCATGACCAGCCTGTCGGCCCAGGATACATCCGGGGCCAAAACCGGCAAGTCCAAGTCACCGGAGGAACTTTCAGGTGCAAAAACGAAAGCTGCAAAACAAAAGCCGGCGGCGTCCGTACAGAAGGGCAAGAGCGTAGACCAGAAAAAGAAGGTTGACCCAGGCAAGGCAAAAACGTCGGCCGCTCTCAAACAGGCGCCGGTCAAGTCAAAGGCAGCCGCAAAACCTGCAGACAAGAGCGCAAAGCCCTCCGCAGGCGCCCCCGCTGCCGCCTCTGCAAAAGCGTCTGAACCTCCAAAGTCCATCGTGACAGGGCAGCCTGCCGCAAAGCCGGCTTCTTCTCCTCCAAAGCAGGAAACCTCGAAGCTGTCGCCTGGACAGGCCGACGAGCTTCCCCAGGAGACCCGTCCTCAGGGATACGCGGGTGGGCAGCAGGAACAGGCTTCAGCTCATAGCAAGAGCGCAGTCGATAACCAGCTCCATCCGAAGGCGCCGTCAGCTGCTGCAAAAGGCCCGGATGCCGGCAGCAGGGAGGGCTCTCAGCCGGGTGTTCTCGGCTATTTGGGGGGCATCGGGTTTTTTCTAAGCATCTTCTCAGTATGGCTTACGCAAAAACGCTATAGGCAGACGACTGAAATTATAAAGGAAATCAACAGAAGCGTAAATAATGAGAAAGCAAGGACCATGCTCAGCGACCAGCCTAAGACACAAAAGATTCCAAAGACAAAAAAACCGGCCTGAGAAGATTTCTGCCCATAGGATTCAATAATTGATTTGACCTCAAATCCAATAAAATCTAAAAGAACATTGAAAAACCTTTAACCGTACCGTGAAGCAGGCATCTTATCCTCTTTACTGCCGACTTCAGTCGGCTGAATAAATCCACATGCTTCAGCAGGTGAATGTTTAATTGGATAGTTGAACGAGGTCGAAAGAATTCTGGTTTGGAGTAACCGATGAGTACATCACAAAAGCAATCAATATTTCCCCCTTTGGCATTTTTCCTTCAAGTCTGTTTTTTACTTGCCGGATGTCAGGGAGATGACCAGGGCGAAAGCAGAGTCATGCATGATCCAGGGAGATTTGCAAATGACCTCTCGGGTTATCAGTGGATAACAGCGGATGATGCCCTGTACAGGGAAATGGTTGCGGCTGGGATGTATGTTTATCCAAAGGACCATCCCATGGCCGGGAGGCTTCAGGCATGGCCTGACAGGCTCTTCGACACGATGCAGGCTGCATCTGAGAACCTTTCGGCCCGGCCGCGTCCCGTCCTGAAAATCCTGCAAAGCCCCAAGGCAAATGCCTTTGTCTCGCAAATGCCTGTTTGCGTCGATATCCGGGCGGCAGTCGGACCTTCGGGTCCGGCCGCGGAAAAAGGTTCCGGCGGAGGAAATTACCTCAACTTCAGAAGGGACTCGGGGCAGGCCTCCTCATCCCCGAGGGGTCCTGACTGCATATCTTTTTCAGGGGACGACTCGCGAAAGAGGGACTTTGTCGGATGGACTTTTTCCAGGATGCCAGGATGCGGCATATCGGATGAAGTAGGAAATCTGAGGCTGAGCGGTGAATGCGTAGGAGGAAAGACTCACCTCTATTCGGAAAGCTACTTGGGTTTCAGGATATTTCCCACACTGAACTACATCAGCATTTTAAGCGGAACATTTAATAGACTTGATGAGCAGCAGACAGTATC
>JADFZC010000898.1 GCA_015232735.1 Oligoflexales bacterium
GATTTTTAAAGAAATCGGCGAGACGGCTGACCAACGGCAACAATCGGAGCTGCCCTTGCTGATTGTCCTCGATGAAATACAGTGGATTGCAAAAAGGCAGTCGGGAATTCTGGGGGCTTTGAAGGAGTTTTGGGAAAGGGTGCATCATGCATCGAGAATAAAACTTATACTGTCAGGCTCATCAAACCGCTTCTTTGCTTCCGATGTGGATCACCCTGAAGGGGTGTTGCGCGGTCTGAGAACCAGAGGGGACCTGACTTTGCCGCCATTCACCTTGTCGGAGGTGAAACAATACTATTTTCCACACTGGGGCTGCGAAGAGGTCGCACTCGTTTATATGATGGTGGGGGGAATCCCCTATTACCTTGAAAACATCACCGCGAACGCACCATTTTTACGTGCGTTGAATACGGCATTTTTTACGCCAGATTCAATCTTTCTCGATGAGATCGATGCCATGCTTCGAATCGAAACCACGGGTGAAGGAGCCGTGCAAAACGTGAAAAGAGTGATGAGCGCCTTGGGCTATGACGGCCGCCCTGCGGTGAAGATTGAGGAGAGGACAGGGCTGGGTTGCACCAGTGTGCATGGAATTTTGGCCCGTCTCGAAAGTTACGGTCTGATAAAATCACGCAAACCTTGCGGCGGAAACAGGCAAAACCGGGCAGGGGTTCGTTACTATATGGATGATTTTTACCTCAACACCTACTTTTCACTGCTTGAACCTTTAAGTCAGAGAATCAGGTCCAATCGCAAGCAGGGGATGCTGGTCAACGATGTGATCCAATCGAAAACGGGTTATTTCATCCGCGACTTCACCGGAAATGCATTCGAGCTTTTACTAAAGCGTGTCCTGGAGGCCGGGGTGTACGATGTTTCGGCACGAAGTATCGGGATCTTCAAGGCTTTGGGAGTGGGCGATTCCAATATCGAAATTTCCACTTATTACATTCCGGAAGAAACGCAAATCGACCTGCTTTTGACTTGCCATGATTGCCGGCAGATCTGTGTCATCGAGGCAAAATGGAAAGCCTCCGCGGTCGACCGGCAGGAGTGTCTGGCTTTTGTCCAGTCTGTCACCAATAAACCGTATCCTTTGCCCGGCAAGAACTGGCACCGGCGAAATTTCCTTGCATTATCCAACGGAGCCACACCGGAAGGTCTGAACGTCGCAAGCGAGAACCAGGTCGTGGTGATTACCCTGAAGGATCTGTTTGAGTGAAAGAAAAACAAATGCCGCTTGATGGTAAGTTCTCAAAAACATCTGGTTGGCTCGACGTGCTCTCTCTCTGGGACCCCCGAGTTTCGGACTCCGATAACCCGGCTCCCGATTGTCGATCCCGATTTTTATTGCGAACTTACGTCCGTCGGGATCGAGAGCGGGATCGACAATCGGGTATCGAAAAATCGGGGGTCTGGGGATCGGGTTACCGGATGTTATTGAGAACTTACGAGAAATCTTGACTTTTGCTGGTCTAACAGCCCTTCTTGGAATCGCCCTGTCAAAACCGTCATCCTTTCCTGTCGGCAAAGTTGAGTTTTTAACGCTGAGGCCAATGAGTTTTTATGAATTTGTTCTTGCTCATGAAGAAGAAATGCTACTTGAATATATCAACAAATGCGGCGTAGATACGCCAATTGCACAATTATTCACTGACAAGCTGACCACATTTTTGAAAACATATTTTGTCACTGGGGGTATGCCGGAGGTTGTTGCAAAATGGCTTGAAACAAAAGATGTATCTGCCGTAGAGAGGATACAGGAAAGCATTTTGAATTCGTACGAGCTTGATTTTTCAAAACACGCTCCCGCACTCGAATTTCCCAAGCTGTCCGCAATTTGGAAGAGCATCCCCGACCAGTTGACAAAGGAAAATGGCAAATTTGTATATGGTCACGCAAAACCGGGTGCGCGCGCCAAAGATCTGGAAGATGCCCTTGAGTGGCTGATTCGTGCCGGTATGATCTACAAAGTTTGTCTTATAGAGAAGCCTTCGCTGCCTTTGTCAGCCTATTCAAAGAATAATTAGTCGCTGGCGCGAAAGCGCCAGCAGACGTATCCTGGCAAGCGAAGCT
>JADFZC010000899.1 GCA_015232735.1 Oligoflexales bacterium
CGTCAGATCTTTCAGTGATGGAAAATCTGCCTACGAATTTTTATCATCCAATGAAATACCAAGCCTTGTCGTAATGGAATGGAAGCTGCCCGCTCTGAACGGACCAGCCCTTCTGCAGAGAATAAGACTTCAATTAAAATTGGATATCCCCCTGATTATTTACAGCTCGGTTGTCGGTGATGGGGATCGTCTCCTTCTGAGGGAGATGGGGGTCACGGAAGTCATTTCAAAGCCAATGTATCAAAAATTATTGATGGAAGAGATCAAGACGGTAATTTTAAATGAAAAATCAGGTACGGATATCGAGAGGATTGAAAGCAAAATACGCGTGAAACTCCGTCAAGGGGATTTCGGTGGAGCTCAGGCGCTTCTTGACGTCGTCCAAAAAAACGACAAGATCCCCGCTTTCATAAAAGCCCAGCTTCAGGCAGAGACCTTGTGCTTTAAGGGAAATTATGTGGAAGCCAAGGAATTTGCGATCAACGCCCTAAACGAGGGCGGTGAAAATCTGATGTTGCTGGACCTTTTGGGAAAAATTCTCCTAAATCTGAAGGAATTTGAATTCAGCAAGAAATTCCTTGATAAAGCGGCAAAACTCTCGCCGAACAATATTGAAAGGCTATGTGCCCTTGCCGAGGTTAACGGAGAGATCGGAGACAATGACGGTCTTCAGACCAGACTTGACCAGGCAAAAAAAATAGATAAAGAGAGCGAATACATAACGGAAAGTGAGGCCGCTATTGCAATAACTAGTGGAAATATCAAATTGGCTCAAAATCTTATGAAAACAATGAATTCATCAGAAAGTCTGGTAGCCCGGCTAAACAACAAGGCCGTTTCGCTTGTCAATCAGGAGAAGGCTTCCGAGGCGGTCAATCTTTATCAAAAGGCGCTTAACGCAATATCCATAAAATCCAAAAGTCTTTCTGAGACCGTTTATTACAATCTGGGACTTGCATTTGCGAAATCCGGCGAGCTTGAGAAAGCGACCATGGCTCTTCAGCACGTGAATAATGATACGAATAGAAGAGTATCAGTAAAGTCAAAATCGCTTCTTCAAAGAATAAAAAAGTGTGTGGACAGAGGAGAATCACTTGTCTTGAAAACGGCGGACAATAAAAAGCTCACGGATGAAAGCTTCTTGTCAATTGAAATAGTCAGCAGTCCAAACGAACTTCCCATTGCCAAGGACGCCCTGCCTGGGGATATATGCTGCCATCTCATATACCAGATAGAACGCTCGCCGGACAGCCATGTTCTTGAACTTCTTCTCAAGCATGGAACCACAAGGAGAGCAAGGGCATCGTAAGAATTGCACAGCAAGGATCTATGGCAATCAGCCGGGAACTTCTGAGCATCCGCGCAAATTACCTTAAAACGTAAAATCGATAATTTCAGGCTGAAACAGCCTGTTTTCCAAAATAGCCGACTTCAGTATCAATCTCACAAAAATTCATTCTTTGAAGCAGTTCAAGGACCTGGCTGTTAGGAGCCTGTTCCATCTGATATATGAGATGGCAGCATATATCCCCAGGCAGGGCGTCCTTGGCAATGGGAAGTTCGTTGGGTCTTTTTACAATTTCAATCGACTTGAAGCTTTCTTCATTGATCTTTTTGTCGTCGTTAATCCTTAGGATAAGAGGCTCTCCCTTGTCAATGCACTTTATGATTCTTTGCAGAAGCGATTTTGTTTTTACGCTTACTCTTCTGTTGTTATTAAGACTAATATGCTGGAGAGTCTTGGTTGCCTTTTCAAGCTCGCCGGATTTCGCAAATGCAAGCCCCAGATTGTAATAAACCGTTTGAGAAAGACTCTGCGACTTGATCGTAACCGAGTTAAGCGCCTTTTGATAAAGATTTACGGCCTCTCCGGTTTTTTCCTGGTTTACTAACGATATGGCCTTATTATTCAAACGTGCAACGACATTTTCAGATGAACTGATTTTTTTCATCAGACTTTGTGCCAATTCGACATTTCCATTTTTTATGGCGATAGCAGCCTCACTTTCTCTTATATAATCGCTATCACTATCGATTTTCTTTGCTTGATTCAACCTGTCCTGAATTCCCTCTTT
>JADFZC010000900.1 GCA_015232735.1 Oligoflexales bacterium
AGAGAGCCTCCGGGAAAAAATGTTGTGGAACTGACAGTTGTTAAATGATAAACCAATATCACCAGAAAATATTTATGCGCACGACCATATATCGAGGAGCTAATGAGGGAATATTGGGAATTTATGGGGCGTTGTGCGATTTGGTGCTTTATCATCGCAAACGTGTATATCCCAGCAAGTCTGATCCAGCGGAGGCTTTTTCCCAAAGCCCAAGAGGCGAGACGGATTTTGGACAAATATCTGATTGTTCATATAGCATTCAACCTTATCGGCTTGATATGCGAATTCTTTCACGGGCACTATGCAGAAGAACGAAATCCGGTCCTTCAGGCGACTTTTCTGTTTACAATCTGGCTTTGCCTTATAGGAGGTTTTTTAAAATTACGCATTCTGTCTGATGACTACCTTCCGATCAGGCTTCTCTCTGTTCAACAGCTGCAATTTCTGTTCTGGATCTGCCTGGCAATGGCGGGGCATGCCTTGTTGTGATTTAGCCATGGGAAATGAAATATCCTGTATGACCAAAGAAAGATTGGGGTTGATCCGCGAAAGATCCTATGCAAGCTTCGCTTGCCAGGATACGTCTCTGGCGCTTTAGCGCCAGAGACTAACTATTTCATCATTTCGATGTGCTGAGCAACCTTGTTCATCTCCCTTACGTTGACATTACCGGCCGACTCGATGACAAACGGCGCCATTTTGTTCACGGAATTCTTTACGACCATGTCCTGAGTAAAACCGCCGCATATCGTGGATTCAACTCCCAGAAATTCCCTGACCACATTCTGGAAATTCTTTATTACGGAAATATCCTTTTCCTCGGTGATCATATTTGCGATGATCTTGAACCGTTGCCTTTTCCTGAACCTTTCGAAATCGGCCCTCAAAGGATGATCCATGCAAAGCTGTTGAACAGCATCAAATATTTTCTCAGGATTCTGTTTCGCATCCCACAGGGGCGGCATGAGTTCCTTCCGGGATTCAAGCTCTCGAAAGAAAGCCGATTTTACAAAGCTGTATGCATTTTGAAGAGAGGTGTACTGCGGAGTCATGACAACAATTCTGGTGTCAGCAATATTGAACAGATCCAGGGTATTGTCACCAACTCCGGCACCCAGGTCCAGGATAAGGTATAAGGCTTCCAGCTTCTTGATATCTTCTATCAGCCGCGTTTTTTCCTCGCTTTTGTCCAGATGGCGGTCGATTTTATTGGACGCCCCGCCGATAAGAAACAGTCCAGGATAACGTGAGGGGGTAATCACCTCTTCAAGGGCAAGACCGCTGCTGAAATAATCCTCTATGGATTTTTCAAGCCGAGTGATTCCAAGCAGGGTATGACAGTTGGCATTTCCAAAATCACCGTCAAGGATTATAACCTTTTTTTGGCATGTCTGTGACAGTGTCAGTGCGAGATTTATGGAAACTATGCTCTTTCCGACTCCTCCCTTTCCGCCGCCGACGGCAATATTCCTGCAGGTGTCAGGTCTCCTGCCGACAGGTGTGAAGCTCACCCCCATTTTTGTAACCCTTTCTGACGACTCATCATGAAAAAACCTGACGGCCTTGCCTTTGAAGTAAAGGTCGCTGTTATTGACAATGTCAAGCAATTTGAATTCAAAACTGCCAGAACGCCACCTTGTGACTAGTTTTTCATCAAAGCCTTCTTTACATTCCACGAGAAGCCCGGTTGAGGAAATGTTAACCACCTGGTATTTCTTATTTTCAAAAATGAAATAGGCCTTTATATTGTCAAAACGCTTATTTTCTCTTCTATCATTTGTCATAAAGATTTGTCATAAAGCGGGTGGTGGGATAGCCTTCAGATTCAGACGCCCGAATTGATCAAGGCTCCCCTGGCTGTCGCCCTGAGAGGGTCTGCCGCCATCCTGACCTCTGAAATTTGCGCGGAAAGTTCAACCTTTTTCAGCAATTTCTCGAACAGTCCCTTAAAACCCGTCGGCATGGTCGTGCCGCCGCCGAGCACAATAGGTATCGCATGGGAAATCTTCGGCATATTTTCAGCCTGCATCAGAACCGCTGAAAGCTGGCTTAAAAGATTCACTACCAACT
>JADFZC010000901.1 GCA_015232735.1 Oligoflexales bacterium
CCCCTCGAAATCAAGGAAAACTGAAACTTCCGCCCACTTGACTGATCGCAAAAAGCCTCCATATTTTGTTTGATTGGTTTATACGGAGGTTATTTATGGACATGAACCGTTTGACACAAAAAAGCCAGGAAGCTTTGGCTGATGCTCAAAGCCTTGCCATATCCTACGGACATAACGAAGTCGAGGGAGAACACCTTCTCCTGTCTCTGATCACACAAAGCGAAGGCGTAGTTCCAACAGTACTGACAAATCTTTCCATTAAGCCTGATATTGTAAGATCTCATGTTGAAAGAGAACTCTCCAAAATCCCCAGAGTTTCAGGCCCCGGCTATGATCCTGGAAAGGTTTACATCTCAAGAAGAGTTTCACAAATACTGGTAAATGCGGAAAATGAAGCCAAAAGACTGAAGGATGAATATGTTTCAGTAGAACATGTCTTCATCCAAATAATCAAGGAAGGAATCGATTCTCCCGCTGGACGCATTTTGAGGGAGCTGGGAATATCTGAAGACAGGTTTTTTAATGCGCTGCTTGAAATAAGGGGACATCAGAAGGTGCAAAGTCAAAATCCTGAGGCAACATATCAGGCAATGGAAAAATATGGTGCTGATCTGGTAAAGGCCGCCAGAAATGGGAAACTGGACCCTGTCATTGGAAGGGAGGAGGAGATTAACAGGGTTATCAGAATACTTTCCAGGAAATCGAAGAACAATCCGGTTCTCATTGGTCACCCCGGTGTGGGCAAAACGGCGATAGCGGAGGGACTTGCGCAGAGAATTGTCAGAGGGGATGTTCCTGAGGGCCTTAAAAACAAGACTGTTTTCTCGCTGGATATCGGATCGATAGTGGCAGGGGCAAAATACCGAGGCCAGTTCGAGGAACGCTTGAAAGCCGTCCTTAACGAGATAAAGGCCAGCGACGGTAACATCATTCTGTTTATAGATGAACTTCACAATATTGTAGGTGCCGGCAGGGCAGAGGGTTCAATGGATGCAGGAAATATGCTGAAACCGATGCTCGCAAGGGGAGAACTTCACTGTATTGGTGCCACCACTTTGGATGAATACAGGAAATATCTGGAAAAAGATCCTGCTCTTGAGCGACGTTTTCAAACTGTCCTCGTCAATGAACCGAGTGTCGAGGATACCATTTCGATCCTTAGAGGGCTTAAGGAGAGATTTGAGGCTTATCATGGGGTAAATATAAGCGACAACGCGATTGTGGCTGCTGCCACGCTGTCTCATCGCTATATCAGCGACAGACTCCTTCCCGACAAGGCAATAGACCTGATAGACGAAGCGGCCGCCATGATACGAACTGAAATCGATTCTTTGCCTGAAAACCTTGATAAATGCCAAAGGCAGCTCATGCGTCTTCAGATAGAGGAGGCTGCTCTTAAAAGAGAAAAAGATGAAGCAAGCAAAAAGAGGCTCACTGCTTTGCAAAAGGAGATCCAGGATCTGTCTAAGGAGACTTCTCTTCTTAAAAAACAGTATGATTATGAAAAAAACGTAATAAGGGAAATTCAAAATTTGAAGCAGCAGATAGAAAATATTCGTCTCGAAATTGCGAAAGCGGAAAGAAGTTATAACCTTGAGGAAGCCGCAAAGCTGCTTCATGGAAAATTGCCCCAGCTGCAGCAGCAGCTTCATTTGGCTGAGGAGTCGGCCAGTAAAAGCTCAGACTCAGGGCAATCCATGCTGCGAGAGTCAGTGACATCCGAGGAAATTTCAAAAATAGTAAGCCGCTGGACGGGAATTCCGGTTACGAGGCTGATGGAAGGCGAGAGGGAAAAACTTCTAAGGTTATCCGGCACCATACACAAGAGTCTCATAGGACAAAATGAGGCGGTGGAAGCGGTTACCGATTCAATTTTGAGATCAAGGGCGGGGATAAAAGATCCGGGCCGTCCGATCGGTTCCTTCATCTTTATGGGACCGACAGGTGTGGGCAAAACCCAGCTTGCAAAAGCCCTTGCCTTGAATCTTTTTGATACAGAAAACAACATGGTCAGAATCGATATGTCGGAATATATGGAGAAACATTCTGTTTCACGCCTGATCGGCGCTC
>JADFZC010000902.1 GCA_015232735.1 Oligoflexales bacterium
GTATGCATGTTTATAAATAGGATCTTGAGAACTCCTTTATCCTTTCCCTGAGAATTTTCAACCAGAACCCTGTTCTCATTCAAAAACTGTCTGTTAATCCTTATGAATCTTGCGAAATCCTCATCGGAAACATTGAGTATCTCTGATATATATTCCAGTTCCTGCTGCTGCTCGTGGCTTTTTCGCTGCAATTCACGCAGGGTGGTCACATCCCTGAGGGTGACCATTATTTTTTGTATTATATCGGTACTCGGTTGAAATACGGGACACCAGTCAATTTCAAGTATTTTTTTTCTCCCGTTTTCAAAATATTTCTCGAACTCGTTCGGAAGATTGGCTGAATTGAGCTGGTACATGAACATGGTGTCGTTGAAACTTGAAAATACAACGCTGTTTATAAGGCTCTGGTTGTCAGCGGATATGCTGGAACTGTTGAATAAAGCTTCCGACAGGGTTTTTCCCGCGAGACCCTCAATCTCCAGGATATTCACAAGATGGTTTGAAAACTCCGGGTCTATCACGGCGGTATCGTCTTTCTCATGCAGTGTGAATATCCCCTGCTGTATGTTCTCAAGCATCGATTTGATATCGCGGGTTTTCTCGAATACTTTTGCGTCAAGAGTCCTGATATTCTCTTTTTGCACCTTGATGACGCGTTCTTTCGCTGCCTCTTTTTCGGCGCGTTCCCTGTCGAGTTTTGCAAAAGCTATCTCCCTCTCCTTGTATATGAGATTCATTCTTTCGCCAAGAGCCAGGGAGAGTATTATGACTTCCACTACCGCCCCTGTCGAGTGTATCCAGACCGTAAATATGCTCATTTTGAATACGCCGATCTGGAGCAGGACGTGTACTATGCTTCCCACGAGAAGAAAAAACCATCCCGTAAGGAAGTAATAGGCGGGATGGTATCTTTGAAGCGCCACTATGAGGCTCGTCGAGAAGAGAAGAGTGGCCATTACAATGGAACCGGCGAACATAACTTTGACGCCCAGTTGATAACTGACGAAAATGGTTATAAATATGTTTACAATATGAATCACCCTGAAGGTGTTGAGCGTATAATACCAGAATTTTGGGACTCTTATTTTGGCATTTAGGAACTGCATGGAGAAGGAGTAGGCGAAAAAGTTAGTCCAGTCCACGAATATGGATGCTCCCGTCTTGCCGAACCAGTTGGTGGAGCTTTCAGGCGTAATGAGCTGCTGGAACAGCCCTAAAAGCGAAAAGGTGAATGTGCAATATCCCAATATGTATAAGGCATAGAAGAGGTATGTCAGGCTCATGGTGGACAGGTATATGAATCCGTTGTAGAAAAACATTACAAGCAGGCCGCCGAAGAGAAATGCGAGAAAGGTATAATCGTATATCCTGTAGATCTGAAATTCATTTCGGCTCCAAAGAAACAGCGGAACCCTCTGGGTTCCAACGTTTTTTGAGCTTATGTAGAATGTCGTTTCTCCCGGGGGGAGCATCCTTCTGTATGTCGGGTACCTGTGCTTTATTTCCCTGTCCTGGAAAGGAACCCTTATTCCCATGGTTTCAGACGTAAAACCGCCTTTTCTGTCCTGCATGTATAAAGTAAGGTATTCGGTGGTGGAGTATCTGCTTTCCAGGAATATTTCCTGGTCCACGGATGTCGGATTGAGAAGGGTGAATCTGATCCAGTACATCGTATTTCCAACACCAAAGTTGAATTCATCCTTTTCATGCTGTTTGAACCCCTGAAAATCCGGAGTTGAAACCTGGGTTATCGTCAAATTCTGGTTCTCATCCTTGACATACTCGATTTGTTTGCCAAGAGGTATACCGTCCATCACAGCTTCTGTGGTTACTATCGAACAGGTTCCCCTTTCCGGCAGTATGAAAAGCGGCAGAAGCAATGAGGTCAATAAAAGGAAATATATTTTATTTTGATAGTGCCGGAGACAAAGCACCGAATCAAGTTATGAAGTTTGTGAATTCTGTTATTGAACAAGGCCATTCATTAGAGAAACGAATAAATTTTAAATTTGACCAAAATTATCCAGTTGAACATCAATATGGAAATACTGAATGTGGTATTTATTCT
>JADFZC010000903.1 GCA_015232735.1 Oligoflexales bacterium
GAAAAAATGGAGGGAACGCAAAGCGTGACGCCAAGCAAAATGATTGCGAAAATGGCGGATTTTCGCTTTTTGCCGGGTATTGAGAACAGCTTTTCAATTGTCATTTGCGGTGCCTTTAAAGTGTTTATTCAACTTTGAGTGATTTTATAAAAACATGATAGCTTCTTGACGCTTCGCCAAGCATATCATATACGGTGCGGCCGTCCTTCGCCAGACACCCGATTGCCACTCCCCAATTTTTCAGTGCCTTGCTGAATATCGTGTTCAGCAGCACATAAGCTGCGTGCGTCTTTCGCACCTCTTTCAAGATTCCTATCGTGTGGCAAAGAAAGCGCCTCGGAGGATTAAGTCTTAAAGCTTCGGGAAATTTTGCAGGATCACCTCCGGCGGCGTTGAGGGCTGGCGCTAGATCCGGATAGCCGAAAACATACCCGACTCTCTTGCCGGCAGTGTCAGACAGCGTGAAAAAACATTCGGGCCCCATCAGTTTCAAAAGGGGTGAAAAAAATGAAGCCACTTCATCCAAACCTGTTTTTGAAAAACCATAGTTTTCGGAAAAAGTCGCCTGGGCCAGAGGATAAAAGCTGTCCATTTCCCTGGAATTGTCATCGAAATCCATTTCTTTTATGGTGAACCCGCCTGAATCATCGATTTTTTGCGCTGTTGAATCCACGATTGAGGCAAGATCCTCCCCGGACAGCTCCCAGCTTCGCCAGCTTGGTCCCCGGCCGTAGCCGGCAGATGTCAAAAGTTCCTCATAGTATGGAGGATTGCGAGGTTCACCAAGAAATGGCGTTGTATCAAAGCCTTTGGTCTGAATTCGGTAACCGTTCATGATATTGAACTGAATCGGGCCGTGAATCTCCTTTGCACCCTGACTTTCCAGCCAGGCTTCCGCGTTTGAAAGCAAGGCGGACGAAACCTCCTTGTCGTTCTCGCTTTCAAAATATCCGAAGTTTCCGATTTGATGCTCCTGTGTGGACGCGACAAGAGAATAATCGATAAAAGCGAGAAGACGCCCTGCGGTCAGGCCATTCTTCCGGCATAAAAAGGCTCTTGCCCTGCCGTGTCTGAAGAATGGATTTTCATCGGTGGAAAGCTGGCCGCATAAGTCGTTGCGTAAAGGAGGCACCCATTTGTATCGCCCCTGGTAAAGTCTATAGGGAAACTCAATAAACTCGTGAACCAGCAGCCTGTCGGTCAAATCAAAGCTTATGATGTTAATTGTCATGTTTCATCCCTCATTGTCATTTTATTTTTCATTTCAAGCTTTTCGATGGTTCCGTTTTCACCATCGATTTTTATACGGTCCATGTTTTTAAGTTGATTCATGACGCCCTGGGCCGCGACAACCGTGGGTATGCCCATTTCGCGTCCGATGATCGCGGTATGGCTCAACAGACTTCCTTTTTCAGAGACAAGACCGCAGCATTGCGACATGATGAATACCCATGCCGGATCGGTGGTCCTCGTTACAAGAATGCGGTCTGCCAGACTGGTTTCCCGAAAAGCGTCTGCAGGATTTTCAAGACGCAGCACAAAGCCCTCAACGATTCCGCGTGATGCGCCAAGTCCTTTAATCAGGGTCTGGTCTGACTCTTGAGCTGTTTGTGAACATGCCCCATCCAGAAAGTAAGGACGATCCCCGTCCGCATAGCAGAGGTTTTCCGGATAGTCTGCATTTATATTATGAAATCCAAGATTGTCATATATATCATTTTTCAAATCCTGGACCGTTGCAAGCCCTTTTCCGTAGTCAAAAATCGTCTTAAGGTTCAAGCCGTAAAAATTGACAATTGTATATCCGGCAAAAATGTCAGGTCGTTCAGACCTTATCTCCCTGAAAAACCGCATTGCCGCTTCGCGCACGATATCGTAATACTCCCCCCGGATGAGCCGGGTTTTTTCCCGCGTGCGAATGGTTTTGTGAGTGTAATAGGATAAAAATTTAAAAATATGACGGCTTATAAGACCAAGTTCGGCCAGTACCGGCTTTTGATTTTCCTCCAAAGGAGGAGCTATAAGAAAACGGGGACGGTCGTGACTCATGAGGCGCATCACTTTGTA
>JADFZC010000904.1 GCA_015232735.1 Oligoflexales bacterium
GCAGAAACTGGCCGGATTTTTCTTTCAGTTCAAGGGAATGCCACAGGAAGTCTATGACAATTACAAGTCGATGATATGGGCAACAAGAGTTTATGAATCCAAAACCATGATGAAACTCCTGGAAAAGGAGGCGGGCTGCAAAATCTCCGATCTGTTTTCTGAATTCAATGAAGTGCCCATCGGTATCGGAAGCGTATCCCAGGTCTATAAAGCCAGATTAAAAAGCGGAGAGCTGGTTGCCGTGAAGATTCAATATCCCGATCTTTTTAAGGCCGTACAACAGGACCTTGCTGTTTTAAACCGGGTTGTCAGATTGGTGAAAGACTTTATTCCAGCGATTGATCATGAAAAATTCATCGAAAAAATGCATGAAATCTTCTATCGTGAGAGCAATTTCATGAGTGAGGCCGCGGTCTACGACGAAATTCGGTCTCACCTGTCGGAAAATAATCATTTCATCGTGCCGAAAATATTTCACAATCTATGCAGCGAAAAGGTTCTGGTCATGGAACTCATGAATGGGCTCAAGTTCTACGATTTTGTTGAAAATGCTGATTATTTAAAGAGGCAACAGGCATTTCAACACATCCTCGAATATGACTCGATCCTGACATTCGAATACGGGATGCTGCAAATGGACTATCATCCGGGCAATTTCCTTTTTACTGACAGCCGTCTGGTTTGTCTTGACCCAGGCATGTATCTTAAAGTGTCCGAAGCGGAACGAATGGTGTTTAAAAAAATACAAAAATCCATTTATGGGCAAGATCCCCATGAATTATTCAAAACATTCGTCGATATTGGCTATATCGATGGCAGCAGGCAGAGTTATACTCAGGAGATGGCTGAGTTTATGAATAAAACGATCAGTTTCGTCGTCATGCGGGATGACTGCTGCGACCCGCTTAGCGATTTTGTCAGGATCTTCTTTAAAACGGGCGCCAACATATTTTTCGCACCGGAAATGATGAGCATCTATTTGGCATTTTATAATATGGCCGTTCTCAACGGCACCCTGGCGAAATTGAATATAGATACGGAACGGGCGTTTGCCGGGTTCAAAGATCGTATCGCTTGACTTTTTGTCGGCTTGCAGCGGCATCCCTGCCTCAAGGCAACATTTCAAGCGGCCATGATCTCTTTCAGGTCTACTTTGGAATACTCTTCTTCGGTATTGACATTTAATTTCGATAAAATACCGTTACTGTAGGCATTACTGTAAAGCAGGAAATAGGGGACAAGCGACTTGGGTTTGAAAAACAGGTTGCCCTGGACTTCGTAGTATATCGCCAGATAGGCTCTGATCGGATCGATATCGTCCGGGCACAAAAAAAACATGTTGATCAGTTTTTGTATCCATTTCTCGATTTCGGCCGAGTATTTTTGGGAATTACCATCCAAATACCCAAGTTCAATAAAGATTGTAAACAGTCTTTTCGGATCTCGCCCGAAGATGCCATGTTTCAGCATATGCAGGTCCTTGCTATCCTCAGCCAGTATTTTCAGATTAAAGCCCAGGTCGAGACAGATCAGACGGCCGTCAGTAAAAAGGAAATTGCCTGGATGGACATCGAGCTGCAACATGTCATTAAGAAATAAGAGTTTGTATTGAAATTGAAAAATGAGATGAAAGGCCCTACACCTTTCGGCATAGGCGGCATTTTCAACGAAATCGTAAAATTTTTGTCCATTTATGAGTTCCATCACCAGGACCCTGGGTGTGCATAGATCGTGGAATACCTTCGGTATGATGTATTTGTCATCGCCGGCAAAAATCTGCCTGATCCTTTCGTATGCTGCCGCCTCATTCAGGAAATCGCACTCATAAGCTAATGCCTGTTTGATGATCTCGATGAGCTGATCAAAATTGATCGTCGGGTTGAATCTTCTGACCAGTTTGCAAATCAGGCTCATATAAGCGATATCTTGTTTTACCATCGCCGACATTTCCGGATACTGGATCTTGACAGCAACAAACTCCCCGTTCTTCAACCTTGCCTTGTAGACCTGCGACACACTGCCGATACCGATCGGCGTATCGATGAATTCATCAAATATTTCCGG
>JADFZC010000905.1 GCA_015232735.1 Oligoflexales bacterium
GAAACGTCTCAGGTTCCCAGATTTTCAGAGGAAGCAGCATTGAACCGGAGGTTTTTACCCTTAAAAGGATCAATATTTTACTGCTCTTCGGAATATCAAGCGGGAATACAAAATTGTGATGGTCTATCGGCCTATGATAATACGGATAATGGTCTCCTGTCTTTATAACCTTATATTTCCCCTCCTGGCTGAAAACATGAAGTTCGACAAAATCGTGAAAGTGATAGGCCAGTTCAATATAGAAATACTCCCTCCCGGAGCTGCGATTTTCAATAAAATACCTGATCCAGTAGACAGAATCCGTAATGCCGAATGACGGAACCTTTTCCGCGCGATATGCCTTCCAATCGCCCGTCGGCTGAATGTTGCCCAGGAAATCCCGGGCGGCAAATGTTCCCCCGGTATCCTCAAGATAGTCAGTATATTTATCCAGATTCACTTCCCTGTCACCGTCATCAAGGACTATTTTTGTCATTTTTTCTTCTGAATCATGCAGCCATTTTCTGAACTTCTCCTTATCCAGGCCGGGGGTGTCATGTATCGTCGGGGACGAGGCCATGTTTATAGGAACGGCAGCGGAAGAATATGCGGAAGCCGAAGGCAATGCGGTGGAAAACTGAACAAGCAGGCATGCAAGTACAGCGATGCTGCTTAATCCCTTGATAGCCTTCTTTGAATCCAATTTTTTCCAGCCACTTTCCGGCATACAGCTTTTTTCCCGTTGCAGTGCATATAAAAAAATGATCGATCATTAAATTCATAAGTAGTTTCATAAACCCGTCTTTGACCCCGCTTCAGGATGACTGATGAATTTTTTAAAACCACTTACAAAAAGTATCGGAAAATCCTGCCGAAATATTAGCCGCCAGCCTTTGGCGCCAAATGGACAAAAGATGCATCCGATTGACGAAACGAACATATGATATGTTTGCCACTTGTTCAAATTTACCAATAAATGCTGAGAATTTTGGCTGCCTTAGCCATACCTTGGAGCGCCCCGACACATGACTCGATCTTGGCGACTGCATTTGACACAACACAAAAATGGCATGAAATTGCCGTACCGTTTTCAGCAATTATCGCTGGATTCCCCGCCGCTTTTTTCTTGGAAAGCAAAAAGGCCGTGCCCTGGACATTTGATGTATTTATTACCGAAGTTGTATGGTAATACTGAAATATCAATTCCATTTTCCATAGGCGTTTTTTCATGGCAACAATTTGGAAGTCATTAACAACCCCTGGATAACAGCCAAGGTTATTAAATTGCTTTCAAACTGAAATCCATATTACTTTACTGGAGATTACAAAATGCGTTCATTTCAAAATCTGCTTAGAAAAACTGCAGTATCAATTCTTATGACTTCACTGGCCACTTCATGCAAATTTTTTAATTCAAAGAATGACAAAGAAGAACCCAAATCTGCCCAAGGCAGCTCAGGCCAGCCCAAAGGCGGCGGAGCCACGGGGGAAAGCGTTTCGGCAAACAAGGGCGGAAGTGAAACAGCAACATCCTGTGACCCCAAATTCTTGGAAGCCAGGGACCTGGTTATAAAGGAAATGGAAGGCCTGAAAAAGGAGCTGGAAACCAGCAAAAAGGGGGCTGAGCTTCAATTCGGAAGCCCTCCCCTCTACAGCTCCGCGCTTAAATATATACAGATAAGCGCCACAGGCAACACCTACGGAGCAAGCGAACTTGTCTACGATATAGGTAAGGGCACATCCTATTTCAAATACGATAGCGATGCAGCTGATGCATGTTTTAAAGGACTGACAGCTGATAAAACCACGATTACCGCTGAAAGTCGCGATGCAATCCTCTCGCAACTTACAAAGTCGAAAGTATTGGACAACAAGGATCTTCTCGTGTGCAAAACCAGTGTATACACCCAGTCATTGAGGTTTTATTACGAGGATAAAACCTACAATGAATATGAAATATATTCCCCGGAAGATCAAGGAGGCGGGTGCATCAACAATAGCCAGCCCGCCGCCCCGGACAATTCAAAAAGATATCTTTCGGACGATATTTCCGAAATTTTCGAATTGCTTTACAATTAAATAA
>JADFZC010000906.1 GCA_015232735.1 Oligoflexales bacterium
CTCAAATCACAAAATGACGACGGGATAACAGTTGAATTCAGGATATCCGACACGGGAATAGGCATCGCCGATGATATGATTTCAAATATTTTCCTTCCTTTTACCCAAATCGACACATCGACAACCAAAAAGTTCCGGGGCACCGGACTTGGACTTGCGATTTCAAGACAGCTGACTGAGCTGATGGGCGGAAGCATCGGCGTAAAAAGCATAAAGGGGGCTGGATCGGAATTCTGGTTTACAGTGCTGTTTGCCCCAGCAAAAACTGAAGAGAGGTCCGGGACAATTCCCTAGGATTCAAATTCACACAAAAAAACCGGAAGTTCAAAAGTATTCCCTCCCGGGACAAAAATACTTGCCGTTGAGGACAACGAGACAAACCAGATAGCGATACTCGCCCTGCTTGAACAGGCAGGGGTAATGGCCGACTGTGCAAGCGATGGCCCTTCGGCTATCGAAGCCGTCAGGAAAAACAAATATGACCTGATCCTTATGGATATCCACATGCCCCGCATGGATGGTATTGAAACATCCCGACAGATCAGGACGCTGACCTCCCGCGAAGCCGTCAGGCCGCCTCCGATAATAGCCTTGACAGCAGATGTAATGGCAGGCGACAGAGAGAGGTTTATCGCAGCGGGAATGAACGACTATATTCCAAAGCCAATCAACTATAGCAATCTTATTGAAGTATTATCCTCCTGGATCCCTCCGTCGCCCCATCTGTCCTGATTGGCATTTCAATTGCAGGTAGACACCAACCGGTATTTGTTGCTGTTTATTCCTATTGTCATAAAATTCGGGGGGGTAGAAAGAATATGGTATTCATAAGACAAAAAGGGCGTTTTCTTTGGACTTTGGTTTTACTTGCAGCGCTTACAGGTTGTGAGAAAAAGATTCTCAACCTGGCATCGACAAAAGCTGAAGCGGATAGCGGAGGAAATGTCAATCATCCGCTTTCAGACATAATCTCGGACATAAAAACCGAGAATATATCTTCGATAGATCCCATGGTCCCGGAATCTGTCAAGGATGCCATCAATGCCGAGGGCGGCAAGGGGTATTACGCAACATTCGTGGACCCCAAGGACATGATAAAGCAGTATGAGGGACTGGCAACAGACCTCAAGAACATCCCTGCTGAAGAGCTGAAGAACGTCGAAGTCAAGAACCTGAGGGACGGGGTTCTTAAAAATGTCGAAAATGCGCTTTCTGAGCTTTATAATCAGACAAACCCGGTAGTAAAGTTTTACGCGCCGTTTTTCTCTTTTTCATACAAGGCCGGGGCCAAGAATGTGACAAACATGTCTATCGGAGCTTACATTGTACACATGAACCTGGGAATTCAGACCGTAGTTATAGATCCGAATCTCATCCCGATGAGAGACCTCGGCGAGGCAAACAACTTTTTCGGCAAATCCCTTATCTGGTGCCGCAACCAGGCATGCAAGGCAGGAAACTGGTTCAAGGGCAAGACCAATGTGGTCGGACTTACGGGCGGTATTTCCGTGGGAAACGACCTTCTGGCCAAAGGTAATATCGCTCTCACCTGGAAAAAGGGGCAGGATGCCCTTGGGAATCTCACACCCGGAAAATTCCACGTTGCGATGGGCGGAAGCGCGGTCGCAGGCCTCGCAAGCTATACAGGATATGTCGAATTTGACAAAGGAAGACCAAAGCTTGTCCTGCCTGCCGGCATGAACCTTAATGTCGATACCACCGATATTTTCAACAGAGCGTTCGATACAATTGTGGCCTCAAGCTTAGGTGCTGAAGCACCCATCGAGGCAAACCCGCTGGCGATAAAGCGCGGATATTATTTTGGAGTCAAAAATGATGGCTCCCTTGGGGTCGTTCCCGTGACTGATACTTTCGCCCCGGATGCCCCTCAGGGATTTTTAAACAAGGAACTTGGCGTCAAGGCAATGGGGAAAAAGCCTAATGGGGATTTGGACATGAAGATTCTTGCCAACAATGTTGATTGTGGTTGAAAGGCCTGATTTAAGTAAACCCGGCCCTGAAGGACCGGGTGTCGAATCAGGAGAGGCTTTAAACCTC
>JADFZC010000907.1 GCA_015232735.1 Oligoflexales bacterium
ATTCAGCATTAACATACCCTGATTAGCCCATCTTGTAAGGTCCATATCTCTGCAAGCATTTACACCATTGTACACAGTCTTGTTTATAGCACTGAACATATACTCTAAACTAGGTTGTATAGTATCTGCATCTTTAAGACTAAATGCAATACCATCAGCTTGACCAAATCCTGGATAAGGATCCTGACCAACAATTACAACTTTAAGTTCATCATAAGGACATTCTTCAAAAGCTCTAAACCAATTCTTTATAGGAGGTGTAAACCTTTTACCATCTTGTGCCTGCTTAGCAAGTTGCATTACAATGTTTTCAAAGTCCTTACTGTATATGAATGTTCTAAGTACTCTTGCCCATCCCGAGGGTTCCAATCTCTGATAAATTTTATCTTTTATCTCTTCAATATCAAGGATTCTTAAATTTGCTTTCCATCTATAAAACTCAAATAATGGATCATTGTCAGTACTAATTCTTTTGGGAATAACTTTTGATTTTGATAAAATCTCATTAAACATGTGGCAAACGGAGGCTCCGGTGCATTCAACTTTTTGAACAGAAAAACCAATTATTCTTCTCGAATATTGATCCATCACCGCCATAATCCAGTAGGTTTTTAAATTGATTGATTCCGTGCGAAAAATATCTACGGACCAAAGGCTATCAATCTGATTTCCAATGAACGACAACCAGGAAGGACCATTTCCAGGAGCGGGCTTATAATATTTTCGAAGAATCCTTCTTACAGTTTGTTCACTGATTGAAATTCCAGTGATATTTGAGACAAGCATTGAAATTCTTGGGCATCCATAGGTTGGATTTTTTGCTTTGATTTCAATTACAAGATTCACAATATCCTTATCAAAGCCTTTTCTACCAGGTTTTTTAGCGCCCTTTGATCCAAAAAGAATTTGATATTTCTTTTTAATCAAGGCCTTATGAAATTTCAAAATTGTATCTGGACTTACAATGACAGCTACCCTTGTGAGTCTTTTAAATGGAATAAAAAATAGAGAAATGGCAAAAAGGATTCTTTCGATCAGTTTTAATGGTGGAGCTTTTCGATGTTTTCGTGAAGAAACGATAAGTTGCTGCCTTAAGACAAGATTTTCCATCACCAAACTTTTGTAGCCTCCAGGCCTCATAAGTATGAAGAGCGCTCTGACCACCGATATAAGAATGTCAAAAAATGTTCTCATGAGAAAAATATAAATCTGATTTCGAGAAAATCAAGGGCCGATTCAATTATCCGAATATGTTGAATATTTTTTTGGAATATAAATATGGTGAGTGACAGGTATTCGTTGAAATGTGGTGAACGCATAAGATCTCGTTTCATCAAAGGCTGTTTGCCGATATATTATGGTATTTAATGCATCAGCACAGGATACAACGAGACATAATAATTCCAAATATCAACAAAGAGTTCACCGAGTACTCTCAAAATGTACCTTCGAGTCAGTTTTATTTTATACCAAAAATTCATAGCTTCCCTGATGCCTAACCCTCTCACAGCTCCTTGTCACAAGATGATGATATCAAAAAAGAGGTCTCTGTCAAATTATATATCATATCAGCAAGTTACCTATAAGCAAATGATACATGCTATTTAAAATGTAAAACCGCCATTTTAAGCCGCAAAAATTTCCTTGATACAAAAGCCTTGGCTTAACGGGGAACGCTCGTTAGAAGCGAAAATAAAAGCCCACTTTTTTTTCTCGCAGTTTTCGAAAACAAACTCAGGTCAGATGGAAAGAGCATCCAAAATCTCTTCCCGCATAACTACCGGCATAAGAAGAAATGAGTATACGATCCGCCTGTATGGATCCCCTTTTGGAAGATAATCCCTGACAAGGCCCTTATACCTGTTATAGGAGACATCAAAATGAACTTCTGAAAGTCTACCCCTAACTTCCTCAACTCCCCTACGAGATAAGATGCGGCTGAATGCAGACAAAAACCGGTCAATCGGATGACGCGAGGAATATGCCTCTTTCTTTTCCTTTGACTTAAGGGGAGAGGGGACAAAGGAAGTCTTTTCTTCAAACTCGTCCTTCTTAGCA
>JADFZC010000908.1 GCA_015232735.1 Oligoflexales bacterium
CTGCTCGGCGAGATGCTGTATCAGCTTGCTCCACAGAACTCCCCCGGAGGCAACATCGAGAAAATATAAAGACTGATCCCTTTTGATATTTGCAAGCACCGAAATACGCCAGGGTTTTCCCGAGATCGAGGCATCCACGATCTCGCCTTCGATTCTCTTCTTCCAAACTTCCGGAAAACCAGGTTTTGTCAGATCCAAAAGCCTGATATCTCCGCCCGAGAAGGCTATCAATGCCATATCCCCATCCGGAGAAACCTTGGCCAAAAGGATTTCTGAGGTGGACTTGACTGTCTTGAGGGTTTTGCCGTCAAATCCGATTATTTCGTATGCGGCTGAAGGATCGGCATCGTTGTCATTCATGAGAACTATGACGCGGTTTTTTTCGGACAGTTTCGGAACTCCGTTTTTTTCCAGTGTCCATTTGGTATCACCGGTTGAATCGAGAAGAATAAGCTGTCCGCTGGAGAGGGAAAGAACCGAAAAGTTGTCCCCCAGATCATGGTTTTTTACATCGTCGTCAATATCATCCTGCCACAGTATTTCACCTTCCTCATCCACCAGGGCCAGATAGCGCGCGATATCCTCGGGAATCTCCGGGCTCTTTTCCCTGTTCCCGATTATCAGGGTCTGCCTGGCGGCATTCATGGAAAGACCGCCCAATACAAGCATTTCTGGCAGGCTTTTGGTCCACACCGGTGACACACCCATGTACTCGTTGGCAGGCTTGACGGTTCTGAGTCCACCGGAAGTTGCAAGTAAAACTGTTTTTGATTCAGTCACATTTTCTTTGACACTTTTTCTTGAACAACTGGTAAGAGGAAAAGCCACAAGAATGCTCAGCGCCATGTAGATTAGTCGCATATCGTTAAGAAAATTATATCAGTAGAACCCATTGAAGGCAAAGGGAAAACCATATGCTGTTAATTCAAAACAGTTTATTGTACTTCTTTCTCAAAGTATCAGCTTCCTCTTCGGATTGATGCTTTTTGCGATAATCGCTGAGGGATATGCATCCATAGGTTTTTGCTGAAAGCATGGATTTGACCTGATGCCTTAGTTCCTCCTCCACCAGAGGCTTGATCTGGGAGGGCACAGTGACTTTCAAATACCTGAGATAACCAAAATACTCTTCAAGAACCTCCTCAATCAGGATACCCTGATCATTGATATCGGATTCCTTGAGCCTCTTTTCAAAAATCACTACAAGCGGATCATCTTTCGTGGCCATTATGATTTTCCTTCTCTTTCTCTTTCCGGCTCTTTCCGGCTCTTTCCGGCTCTTTCCGGCTCTTTCCGGCTCTTTGCCGGGGGCAAGTGGGATCACTACCCTTTCAATCTTTTTTTCGGAAGAAAAGGGGAATTTCTTTACAATTTGTTAACTTTTTTTCCCGGCATGCATCCGACCTTTGGATTCACCCCAACTCTGCTGCCACCTTCTTATGTACAAGCCTGTTCGAGGCCAGAAGCTCGCGATCCCAAAGTCCCGGCTCTCCTTTTCCATTATAACGGGTTACAATGCCACCGGCTTCTTTCACGATAAGCATTCCGGCCGCAACATCCCAGGGGGAAAGCCCCCTTTCCCAGAAGGCATCGAAAACGCCAGATGCCACAAAACAAAGATCAAGTGCCGCAGAGCCTGGGCGCCTTACAGCGAGGGCCTTTTCATTGAGCCGGTGAAAAAGACGCATGTCACGCGAGAGGTTTCCACCCTTGGAATAGGCAAAGCCAGTGGTGAGAACTGCGAGCCTCAAAAGCCTTGTGCCCGACACCCTGATGCGTTTTCCGTTCAGGAACGCACCACCGTGAAGAACCGCAGTGTATAGGTCGTCATGCATCGGATCGTATATCGCCCCGGCTATGACCCCGACCTCTCTATGCTCCACCGCAACCGACACGCAAAAATTCCTCAATCCCCTGATATAATTCGTTGTCCCATCAAGGGGATCAACAACCCATCTGTATTCCCATGTGCCGGTTTTTGTTTCACCGCCCTCTTCGCCAAGAAAGGAATGTCCGGGAAACCTTCCCAGAAGGTATTTTCTTATTTCCCGCTG
>JADFZC010000909.1 GCA_015232735.1 Oligoflexales bacterium
AGAAAACTTTTCCCTTGCGGGCATTGCAAGACACCCAAGCCCTTCATTATATGCCAGCATCGAATTTTCCGGGGATGAATGAGAAGCTGCTGCTAGCGCGGACAAAACTGTAACAGCAGACTGCTGAAACGAGAATCTGTTTTTTGATCCTTTCTTTTTACCTTTTGTGAGCGATTGTCTCAGGATTCTGTAAATTATGTATTCAAAAAGCTCAACTTTGCCATCAGCGATTATTAGAAT
The DNA here is from genome assembly GCA_015232735.1 of Oligoflexales bacterium. The sequence goes on from JADFZC010000909.1 coordinate 241, forward strand.
TTCCAGACATTTGAAAAACTGGTCGAGTTCATCCCCGGAAATTGTCTTCAGGTACGGAATGGACAGTTCTATCAAGGGGACTCTTGCCGTTTTCCCAAGTTTTCTTACCAGGCTATACTGGTTTTTCATCGCCAGCAATGTGTCAAGTCCCGTAATTTTCGAAAGTTCCGAATATTGCCTGTCTCTTACATCTTTTTGATCTGAAACCAGAATCGAGTAGACCATCTCTCTTGCGGCCACCCTGATCTGATTTCTCAGAATCAGGGGCAGATTGTCGAGAAACTTTCTTGCCAGGTTGCAGCTTTCTGCATTCAGGGTTCCGCTCATTGCGGCAAAATCTTCACCTGTCAGACTGGTTTTGGCAGCAGAGGCTGTCACCGAAGCCTTATCCAGACTGCCTTCAACACCTGAATGGAATTTCGACGACAAGGAAAAGGCTGCAAATTTTTCTCCTTCTCTATGAAACTCTTTTTTCTCTTTGCTTTCACTTCTTGCAAAGGACGGAAAAATTCTCCTTATGCGCTCAGATATCGATGGATGCGTGTCAAACAATTCACCCAAGAAACTGAAGATTCCCCTTGCAAAAAAGAAGTGGCTGAATTCCGAAGCTCTCGGAGATACAAGAGACGATCCGACATTATCGATTTTGTCCAAAGCACTGGCAATCCCGTTCGGATTCCTCGTGAACTGGACTGCTGAAGCATCCGCGAGAAACTCCCTCTGCCGCGACACAGCGGCTTTGATTATTGATGCGAAAAGATAACCGATACTTCCAATAATTATAAAAGCAATCGCAACCATCCCAAAGGGATTACCCCCTTTTCCTCTCATTTCGATTCTGCGGTCGAGAATCCTCATCCCGATATGTTTGAAGAATAGAATTCCATGAAGCAGTCCTGTAAGCCTCAGATTAATGATCATATCACCATGAACTATATGACCGAATTCATGCGCAATCACCCCTTGAAGCTGATCGCGTTCAAGATTCAAAAGAAGTCCCCTTGTCACAATAATAACGGTATCCTTGATATCGATACCGGCAACAAGGGCATTAAGGGATTTTTCATTGTCCAGTACGTAAATCCTTGGAACAAATATCCCCGATGCCAGGGACATCTCCTCGGCTATGTTTATCAGGGTTTTCTCTGCCAGATCCTTCGTATCCGAAAATATTTCTCTGGCTTTAAGTGCCTTGGTAACATAGTTGCAGCTTTCAGTAATGATCTCCTGCGTTTTTATCAATGATGCGAGAATCATCACCAGGGAGATTGTCACCACCGTTGTATAGAACTTGGACCTGTCAATTCCCCTGCATATGCCTGAAATCCACTTTGGAAACGCGAGATCTCCATAATTAAAAAGAATTTCACCCTTCAAACCGTAAATCCCAGGAAAAAGGCAGATTAATGCGATGGTGAGCGCTGATATGGTTAGAATGGCGCTTAGAACAATGAATAGTACCAAAAATCTCGTTTTCGATCTTGCCCTGTCCTGGCTTTCAAAGAAATCCATCCATCATTCCTAAAAAGATACTTTCACCGCAGATCTCTCCTCCTTTTTTTCCACCTCAAAAAGAACCGCGGGCTTGAAATTAAACATGTTCGCAATGAACACGCTTGGAAAAGTCTCGCGTGCATTGTTATATTTCGTAACCGAATCATTATAGGCCTGCCTTGCAAAGGCCACTTTGTTTTCAGTACTGGTAAGCTCCTCCTGAAGACGGAGCATGTTGGCATCGCTCTTTAAATCAGGGTATGACTCTGAGACGGCAAAAAACTGGCCCAGTGTGCCGGCAAGACGTGATTCCGCTTC
>JADFZC010000910.1 GCA_015232735.1 Oligoflexales bacterium
ACATAGGTATTAGTAAAAAAACCTTCAAGGTTTTCATGAATCCATCCGATCAATCTTGTAGCCAGGGAAAAAAGATGGGGTAAAAGTATGGGCAGGATAACTGCTCTCACGACAGTCTTTTTTCTCCTTTTCTCGTTCTCCGCATCCTCGTTTGGAGCGGACTACGTCATCTATGGTACAAAAAAGAATTTCCCCATGACAAATAACGAAAAGGATCTTCCAAGGGATTATTACACCAATATGGGTAGCCGTCAGGGTATTAAGGTGGGTTCAACCCTCAAGGTCATTCGCACGATCACAACCCAGGATACAATCAACAATAAAACCAGCGAAAACATTGATGTTGTCATTGGCAGGGTTAAAGTCATCTATGTCAACGATACCACCTCGGTTGCACGGATCCTGAAAATGGAAGAACCCGACAAGATTCCTGTGATAAAATTCAATACCGTTATGGTCGGCGACAAGGTTACGGTCGCAACTGAGTAACTTGCTGCGGCTGTGGCAAAAAAAACCTAAAAAATGAATTTGCCGTTTTCGTAGATCCGCTTTCCGTCGGCTTCCACGTAGCCGCCCTGCTTCATCTCCTTGATCATGTCCCAATGAAGACCGGACTTGTTTTTTCCGCCAGCTTCAGGGTAGCTTGCTCCGACTGCAATATGCATGGTGCCGCCGATTTTCTCGTCAAAGAGGATGCTCTTGCAGGGCTTCTGGATGAAGTCGTTGACGCCGAAGGCAATCTCGCCCAAAAATTTTGAGCCTTCATCCATGTCGAGCATCTTGCTGAGGAAATCTTCGCCTTTTTCAGCGCTTGCTGAGGTGACCCGCCCCTTGTCAAGACGAAGATGTATTCCGCCCGCCTCAACGCCCGAGTAGGTTGTGGGAATATCAAAAAATACCTCTCCACAGGCGCTGTTTTCAACAGGGGAGGTGAAAATTTCGCCGTCCGGCATGTTCACCCGTCCGTCACAGATAATCCATTTTCTTCCTTCGACAGAAAGAGTCAGGTCCGTCTTGTGTCCAACCATTCTGATCTTTTTCACGCCCTCTAGCAGTTTGTGTGCGGCGTGCATTTCCCTGGATTTTTCCCTCCAGAAAGACACTGGGTCCTCAAGATGGCATCCACAGGATTCGAACACGAAATCCGAAAATTCACAGAATGACATGCCGGCATCCTGGGCCATGCCCTCGGAAGGAAATCCGCCAACGACCCATCTGAAGCGGCCTTCCATCTCTTTCTTGTCAAGGATATCTCGAAGTGGCATACGGACCTTGCGAGATAAGGCCACGCGTGAGTGGTCAACATTCGAAAGCTCCCTGCTGTTTGTTTTGCAGTCAACGGCAAGCAGGGCGTCTATTCTTTCGTTGATGTCTTTTTCAAAGGGGTGGTAGGTCGAGAGCACTTCATCGCTTGCGTGCTTGTAGTAGATGTATTCCATGCCTGGAACGGAGAGCGAGGGCCAGCTTCTTCCGCCCTGAGCAAGAATAGCCCTGTGGGCTTCGGTAATCAGTTCCGAAGCTGTAGTGGATGATCGCAACATTACGAGCTGCCCGGGTTTTACATCGAGCGAGTAACGGACAAGAAGATCCGCAAGTCTTTTTACGCGTATGTCTGGCATTTTCCCCTCCAAAGTGAATGTTAAAATGGTTTCCGGTATTGTGCCTTTATAAACCTGAAATACACTTTTCAGGTGTCTGGCTTGTTTTCCCGATTACCGTATTGATGTTCATGACGTCAAGCACAGAAAAATCAGTGATGCAGTTGCCGTCAATCCAAAGTTCATATAGTGAAGCCATGCCCGAAATCGGCTTGATTTCTGTAATGTAGTTGTTGCTAAGGTGGAGCATGACAAGGTTCGTAAGAGGGGCGAGACTCTCAATGCTGTGAATCAGGTTGCTGCCAAGATACAGCTGTTCGAGACCAGTGAACCTGGAAAGATGCACGAGCTGTTCGCTTGAGATTCTGTTGCCATCCAGCCACAGTCGTTTGAGCGGTGCATGGCCCGCTTCAAGTGCTGCAATATCCTCTATCACATTGCCGCTCATTGAAAG
>JADFZC010000911.1 GCA_015232735.1 Oligoflexales bacterium
TGAATTATGAAGGAAATGTAAAACATAGATATGAAAAAGCATTGAAATTAAAAGATAAGATCCTCTACTCGTTATTACTCTGTCAAAACCGCGATCTCCCTAGCAGCAGCAAGGGCAAATTCCGGATCGTTGATGTTATATTCCAATTCGATGCATTTTATTTCTTTTTTCAGATTCTGTTTCAAAACTTCAATAAAGGCCCCGTCTATTTCCGGGTCGTGCATGGGGCATGAAGGTGCTCCGGCCTCGCAAAACCCTTTAAGAGGAAGAAGAACAGTGATCCTGGCGGGCGACCTGTTCAGCCTTTCAGCCATAAGCCTTGCGACCTTAATTATCTCTTCTCTTGTTACCTTCAAATGGACAATTTCGGAATTATGGTAGATTTTTTTTCTGTTTTCCCAGTCAGAAGGAAGTCCGGCCGTGCCGTTTCCGATATAGAAATCGAGGACGTCAACCCCGCCGGGAGCGATCACCTGGGGTATTTCCATTTTTGCGGCAGACATGAGCCTGTCAGTTATCCCGCGTCCGTAACCTCCAAGGACCTCGGAAGTGAGTTCATGCGTCGTCAGGTCAAGCGAGGCATCGACAAGTCCGGCCTGGATGGCCTCCTCCATGCATCTGCCGCCCACTCCGTTGGCGTGAAATGCGATTGTCTCAAAGCCCCCCGTTTCCTGCAGTATTTGAAGCGCCCCAGCAGCTCCTCTGTTTGTGATTCCAAGCATTGTCGCGGAGATTGTTTTTTTATGGGGATTTTTTGCAGCCGATGACTCGCCATACTCAAGCATGCCCATGACTGCGGACGCGGCATTTTTCAAAACGGCCTTTGTCATTCCGTTAAGTCCGGAAATATCCGCAACCGAGTGCATGATTGTTATGTCTTTCGTTCCCGTCATAGGCCCGAACAGCCTTTGTCCGCTCGCCATCGTGCTGACCATGAATTTGGGAATCCCGAATGGCAGCTGCTTCATCATCGCCGTAGCCATCGTCGTATTCTGCACGCCGCCCATGGAAAGCACCGCATGAAAACGGCTCTCGTTGTACAGTTTCAGACCGGCGATTTCGATTGCCCGGCTCATGAGGCTTATGCGCCCGGCCTTGTCCTGCGCTTCCAGATCTTCATGTCTTAAGCCGCCGAGGCATAGAATTTCTGAAGCCCCGATATCTGCCTTGACAGACGATTTCCCTCTTACGCTTGTGTCTATTATGCAGGTGCCGAATCCACGACTTTTGATAAAAGAATCTACAAAGGCAATTTCCGTTTCCTTTGTGTCAAGCGATCCTATCAGGGCGATGGTTTTTTTCATATCGCATCAACCTTATGTAAATAATTTCTATTTGCCAAGAATGACTTTGTTTTTGGCAAGATCTATCATCTCCGGGGCATGCGTGGGAAGTATGAACTTCGTTCCTTTGGCCCTTCGCTTTAACTCTTCAATGCTTCTCCAGGACTCATCTATATTAAGAAACCTTGCCGGAGGGGTTATGGTATAGTGGATTTCCGGAATTTCCTTGAGATTGTCAAAGGTGAAAATAAGGTCCCCGCACAGATGATACTGGCCGTCTTTCGTGCTTACAACAACCGTCTGGTGTCCGATGGAATGTCCCGTACTTGGATATACGCTTATTCCCGGGATTATCTCTGTCTCTCCTTCGACAAGCGTAAAGGTTCTTCCTGCAAACTGGGGGGTGAGGCCCAGCGCGGGAAACTCATAGGATTTGTAATATAGCGGAATCGGAGCGACGGCGAAATCATACTCCCTCTTGTTTGCCACAAGCTCTGCGTTCGGGAATCTGTCGAGGTAATACACGTGGTCCCAGTGAAGGTGGGTGAAGATGATCATGTCAATCTCCTCGCACCTGATGCCGAGCCCCTCGAGTTGTTCATGGATGGCATATCCCTCGGGCTGATATGAACCGGGATGATGGTATTTCCCGGCAATTTCCGTGTTTGACATCCCCGTATCGACGAGTATTTTCCTGCCGTTTCCCTCGATGAGGAAAACCGAGACGGGAAGCTCCACGAACCCCTCGGTATCGTAATATTTATGTGT
>JADFZC010000912.1 GCA_015232735.1 Oligoflexales bacterium
TGGAGGAGGTGGCACATCCTGTTTTATCACATTGGAGTAACTATAGCTGTATAAACGCCTTGGCCTTGGAAGCCAGGTGACCCTGTCCAGAAATTTCTCCACCTGTTCCCAGATGTCAGCTGCCGGACACTGCCTGGGTTTAAATGATTTTGACTTTTCATCAAGTATGGAAAGAAGTTCGGGAATCAAGGGGCCAATGGTAAGAACAGATGTAAGAAATTTGTATTCCTCATTCTTGAAATCCTGCATTATCCTTGCCGCAAACTCGTATCTGGGTGCGAAAAGACTGTATTCATTTCGCTTCTCTCCAGAGATGGCCCATGGATGATGTGCCATCTTGTGGAGTTTGTTTCTGGATTTGAGGACTGTCAATATGCGCCACGAGAGATCGTTCAAATTATTGCTTGAGGCGATCTTCCAGAGTACATCAAGGTCACTGTTGGTATAATTGGTCAAAGATGCCCTTTTTTCGATAACCTTCATTTCAAGAAGCGGTTCTCTCTTCAGCTTTGCAATCTCCTCGATCCTGCGAAGAATCTTGTAATTCGCTGTGTCTTCGGCTTCGATATATTCCTTTATGTCTTCAGTCGATATATTGGAGGCGGCTGTTGCCATCAGAAGCTTTCTCAAAAGGGACTTTCTTTGATGTTCCATATATTGCGGAGTTTTGGAAACCCACTGGTATGCTGCCTTGTGAAGTGTCTGCCAGTCCAGTGGCAGAGCCCGTCCCCAGCAGTTTTTTGCATTTTCAATCATATCGAAAGCCTTCCATAGATGCTCATCCTGACTGCCTGATTTCGACAGAAACAGGTGAAGACTCGCTATTCCGCCGTAATACACATCTCTGTGAGGGTCAGAGGTTTTTATATCGATGAGGGGCGACCATAGCGCAATATCATGCATTGCAGGGTGAAATTTCAAGGCATTGTCCCTATAAATGTTCAAGATATTGGGGACAAGATGCTCAAGATCGGAATGATCGGCTATCACCTGGGACATTGCGGCCCATGCTTCGGGAATGGACGGAACCCATTTCAAGGGATCTTTCATGAGATCGTTAAGGCTGCCCCTGTTGCGATCCTTAACAGGTCCGAGCCTTCTCGACGTCGCAAAAAATTCATAAAACAGCTTTATTCTTTCCCTCCATTCATGATTTTCAAGAAGTTTTCTCGTATAAGGCGTATTTCCGTTCTCATCGACATCCATTCTGACCTTCAGCAGCAATTCCAGAGCCTCATTGTACTCAGGAGACTCTTTGCCTATCTGGTTGAGGATATCCATGGCAATGACATCATATTCAAAATGAATGGCAAGCCTTCCAGCGGAAAGAAGCAGGCGGCCCAGACTGAGCTTCAGTTTTTCCGAAAACTGGACCGTTGCCTGTTCCAGCTGTTTTCTCCTGCTTTGAAAAAGCCTGAAAGCCTTCTCGTATTTTTTATTGCGATATGCCTGCCAGAAAATATACAAAAGCTCAACAGGAAGCAATTTTTCATCCGGATCTTTTAGAAATATATCTAGAATCCCGGTGTTATTCTCTGACCATAATTTTGTAACAATATAACTTCTGAGTTCAGGCTGTATCATTGGATAAAAATCGATTGTCTTTTCCGAATACATTTTCAGTGCTGACGCAACCTGCTCGGAAGATCCGGTAAGGAGCACCAGCTCCATTATCTTTGCTGAAACCCTTGCCGTAGGTTCCAGAGCGTAGAGCTCATCAGCAGCCTGTTTCACCTGGTTCCACGGAGCGCGGATTTCCACCAGCCTGCGGATTTTCAATTCGAGAATCCTTCGTTTATCTTCCGAAGGTTCGCTTTCCTTTTCTTTTGCCACCCCCATCCTCGAAAGGGTAAGGTCATGGAGGATTGTCAATTGATCCTCTGTCATTCCAAGATTCCTGGCAATTCTTGTAAGCCTTATCAGCTGGACGGAAGAACTGCTGTCGACAGGTTTGTTTATCGGCTGATCGGTCTGGGGCCGGGTCTTTTCCATGGTAAAGTCAGTCCTCATTGATATTATTAAAATATTGGGAAAAACCAGTAATTGTCA
>JADFZC010000913.1 GCA_015232735.1 Oligoflexales bacterium
GCCCTTTGCTACGCGGAGTGCGGCGCCAGGATTCCTGAGGATGGCGGATTTTATCTTTTCTACAAAAAAACCTTTGGGGGCGCATTTGCCTTCATCGCCGGCTGGTCGGCATACATGGTTACGGTTCCCGCGTCGTCGGCGGGAATAGCGATTGTTTTTGCGAGCTATCTCGGAGAGGTGATTCCGTGGTTTGCAAGTCACCAGAAAGAAGGGGCCGTCATGGCGGTCATCTTCTGCGGCGTGATAAACATGGTGAAGCTTAATGCAAGCACCTGGACCCAGAGGATTCTGACGTTCGCCAAAATTGGAGCTCTTGTGCTTTTGTGCGTAGGGGTGGCTTTTGCGGCGCTGAATGGTGCATCAATCGAAAGAGCCTCCACCGGCGCTTTTTTGAAGAAGGGGTCTTTCATCGGCGCGTTTACGCTTCTGATGTGGGCATATGACGGATGGAACAACACGACCATGATATCCGGGGAAATAAAAAATCCGGGGAAAAACCTCGGGCGATCCGTGTTCTGGGGGATTGGAACCGTGGCGCTTATTTATATCATGGTACAATGGGCCGTAATGCTGATTCTCGGTCCCCAGGCGGCCGCAGGTTCTCAGAGCGTATTTTCCGACGCGGTAACGGCTGCGTTCGGGAGCAGGGGCGGTCTTTTAGTCTCGATACTCGTCGTTGTAAGCACACTTGGCGCCATAAACGGTACCGTATTGACAGGCTCCAGGCTGGGATATGCGATGGCGGTCGATGGCGTTTTCCCGCAGTGGTTGGGTGAACTCCACAGCAGTTTCAAGACACCCCACAGGTCTGTCATATTTCTGACCATCGTTTCTATAGCAATGATTTTTTCAAGTAATTTTGAACAGGTCGTATCATATTTTTCCTTTAGCGTATGGGTCTTTTACGCGTTTACCGTCGTGAGTCTTCTTATCATGCGAAGGCAAAATGTCGGACAGCCTGACTGGGTGGCGCCATTTGGAAACCTGCCGATTATCGTTGTTATGATTGCCTCTATTGTAATGACAGTCGGACTTATCGTAAACTCTCCACGTGAGTCTTTTGTGGGAACCGTGCTGCTCCTTTCCGGTCTTCCCATATACTGGATTTTTGAACGCATGAAGCAGTCCGGTGTGAAAATATTCAATCCAGCAAGGGAAAAAATGAATTAACAGTCCAGAGGTATATAATTATGTTCCTGAACCCGTTTTCAATGTGTATGCCAAAAAGAGCATCAGGGAATTTGGAGGAAAGTCAAAGTCCCGGGTTTAAGGACCAACACCCCGCTCTCATCCCGGTTGAAAGGACCACATCAAGAACCGTAAGCGAAGCGGCCTATGAGAAAGTAACTCCGGAGAGCCTTGCAAACTCGATAAAAAGCAGAAATTACATAGAAGAGATGGTTACTCCGCTTGACAGCCGGGAGCTTGATCCTGTGCTTCGCGAAGAACTGATAAGGAACACTGAATCCTTCATAAAGAAGCTGGATGATAACTCCGGGGTCCGCGACACTCTTATAAGAGAGCTCGATAGGACATGCAAAGGAAGGGCCCCGTCGCCTGCCGGCGCGAAGTCCTTGATTGAATACGAAGGACTTCTGGACCGGATGGCGCAAAAGTTGGAAGGCGCCGATGGAAGAACGCTGAATCTTCTTGCGGACATGTTCAGATATACGGTTTATCAGGAGACCCTCGACGAACTTTGCGAAAAGCTGTCGGAAAACCTGAAGGGCCTGGATAGCCAGGGTTTTTTCCAGATCTCCGGCTTTGCAAAGGTTTTCGAGACCGGTATAGGCGGGTCTTTGTCGGGAAACAGGATCAGCAAGATAAGCGACACGGGAGAAATCCTCTTCATTACGGAAAAAGGGGCAGGTCTTGCAGTAAGCCTTGGCGACGCGTATTTGGGGAAAGTAAAAATTTCGGGAGGAAAGGGGGAAGTTTCCATACGGGGATATTCCGCCCTTTGTCAGGCGGCAAGCGATTTGGCCAGACAGAGGATAGACGGTTATTTGAAGGAAAAGTATCCTCATGCTTTCAAGGAAATGAATCCTG
>JADFZC010000914.1 GCA_015232735.1 Oligoflexales bacterium
GTTTTTCCTGTCCATTCTAAAGCTTTTCCCGTTCTCCTAAACCCTGCAATTTCTTTTAAGACATCCCCTGGTAATATTTTCTGAACGTTTTTCATCACCTCTTCGTCGCCAAAACCTTTACGCATTTTACCAATCAACGTTCCTTCCTTAAATTTCCCTTTTACTTGATTATATGCACTCATGTGTTCAGCGTAAGGTTTTCTCAATTCTGAGAGTTCGGGGAATAGCTCTGCTTGTGTATTTTTGATATTGTCGAGCAAGTCCATTACTTCATGGTCACTGCTTGTCATATTAGCAAATCGGCCCTGTCTATATATCCTTTGTATTGTTGGAGACTGCGCTACCATTTTCTTTATTTCTTCGGACTGTTTTAGGGTTAATTCGCTTGCCCCCTCTGGATTGTTAATTAGCGATCTAAGTTGCTTTGCTTTCACAGGGTCTTTAATTTGTCTTAATATTCTATCTATATCTCCGCGAAGTCCAGGGTTTATTAAATTCCCTTCAGCGTCCTTAGCTATCATTGCCTCTTTCATTTCTGAAAAATGCGGACTTAAATCTATTGTAAAATCTGGAGTTTCGGAAGATAGTTTTGATATGCTTTCATCGAGCGCCTTACCAAGCTGTGTCCTCTGGCCAAACATTGATTGCCTTACACGTTGAGCAAGTTGTATCGGATTACGTATGTTAGAAATATTTTTGCCTATCGTCTTTAATGGTGAGGTTTCCGGCAATATCTTTCCCGACAATTCACTTAATCCTTGTAGCGGTTTCGATACTATCCCCGGCCTCAACGCTTCTAACCCCATGTAAGTTTCAGGCTGTGAGAGTATGTCTATCGCTCCAGTTGCCACATTACGAGGCGTAGCCATAGAAGCGCCTAAGTTAGCGCCTATATTGACTGGATTCGTTGGTAGTAGGCCAGTTTTGGGCATAAAAGGCTTGTCTGATAGCTTATTAGCTCCGGTAGTCTCTTTTAATCTTTCGGCAAGACCTGTTTGAATGGCTCTCATGCCCTTTAATGGTACGCTACCGGATATTATGTCCTGCGGAGTGATGGTAGTCTGATCACTTATCGGTGCTGAAACTGAAAACTTAGGCAGAAGATCTCCAACGAAAGGCTTGGACTGAGGTATCTCTGGCTGAGATATAGGTTCTACATTAGCCCCCCGCCTTTTCTCGAAAGCGATTATTTGGTCTGTGCTAAATCCTGCACTTCTTGCTTTCTGGAACTGCTCTTGTGTTAGAGGCATCTTATCCCCCTATCGACTGTAGATATTTTTGATATTCAGGGTCTTGGGGTTGGCTCGAACTTCCTACTCGTCTATTTAATTCTCTGACCCCACCCTTCATGAGTTTTGCCCCGCCTAAAAATTCACTTCTAAATCTTTCAATATCCTTCATCCTGGTTTCTTCGCTTTTACCAAAAGGGTTAAGGAGTATGTCCACTCTTTTAGCCTCCGTTGCCGTTAGTTGTTTGCCACCTCGAAGAAATGGAATATCGGCCTTTAGTTGAGTAAGGGCAGACTTATAATCTTCGATATTTTGATCTCCGATTAAAGCAAAGGGCAGACTCTGTGCTTGAAACGCCTGCCAATCTTTATTACCCCCCATATTATCAAGCTTTGGATATACGTCCGATTTCAGCGCATCTAAGGATTTCATTACCCTATCTGATGTGGTCATGTAATTTTTTTCAGTTTCTGTTAAGTCTTCTGGCTTTGATACCGGTTCCTCTTTTACGCCTTGCCTTGTAGCTACACGACGGTTAACTATGTATTGCTTGCCTTCTCCTATATCTTGTAATGCTTGTTCTTTTGGTATTTCCATACCAGTTGATGGATCTCGGTAGATTAAGTCCCCGCCAACTCCACCACCTTCTATATTTTTAAGCATGGCCTCATTTAGCTTAATTTGAGACTGTTTGTATGGGTCATTTTTCTCGAGATTTTTTTTCAGCTGTTCTTTAATAAGAAAGCTTCCGATGTCGTCATCTGCCTTTTCAGCGGGTAGTTGCCCCAAAAACCCGCGTATACCACCCATTACAGCTC
>JADFZC010000915.1 GCA_015232735.1 Oligoflexales bacterium
CCCAAACAGCTGCCACCTGTCACCAATAGTCCTAATTTGGAATATTCAGAACAAAACAAATAACAAAACTATTCCAAGCTTCTCAGTCTTGATTTGGGAACTTACTATTACTTTTCAACAGCGTACGGCTTCAGCTACCTTCGGTTCTCAGAAAACAGACATATTCATTTCGGAGTGGAATTTCTGACCGCCAAAGATACTCTGGAAAATGACAAAAATGAAAACGATGGCGTACAAGAGGTACTTAAGCTTAATATGAATCAGATGGTTGGCATATTCAGATTTTTTCTACTTAAAAACCTATATCTGAATACCTCCATCGGATTAACCTCATCAACCGGCCAGTACGGTTTCAGGAGCTTTTCAAGCGAAGCCAGAACGACATATGTAAAATTCAATTCCATATCTTCGATAGGAAGTCTCTCACTTGGCAACTATTATCAACTCTATAGAATGGGACTTACAGTCGATTGGCTTGGAATTGGAACCATTTTTTCAAGCACAATCAAACTCTCCCAGGAAAATTCGACCGAACCTGGGATCTCCGTAAAGGACAGAGCAAGGTTCTTTTACAATAAAGAGCCAAAAGACCGTATCTCCAGCATTATTTCCAATCAATTTAAATTCTATATACTTTTCCTGAGAATGGGTATACTTTTCTGAAGTTCAAACTTACTACACCGGCTCAATCCTCACAGAAAGTCCCCGCTAAAAGAAGTTTTGTTTAAAAACACCTCTCCTCCGGCAATGTTTATTTATGTGTAAACGTAAATACCCCATCCCAATTTTCACCGGGAGACTGCTCCATATATTGCCCGACTCTTTCGAGATACAGAAATGAAGCCCTGTCATCAGGCTTGATTTTAAGGCATTCATGAAACCGTTTCTTGCTTTCCTCCCAATCCTGCCTGATGTAGGCTTTTCTGCCGGCTTCAAAGATTTCTATGAATTCCCATATATTTGAATCCTTCGACAAGAAATCCGGCCTCATCAGATGAAACACCTTCACAGGCTCCATTTTGCCTTTAACTCTTATATCGTCAAGATCCCTTGTATAAAACTTGCCCTTTGTCAATTTTGCATGCGTAAATTCGCTCATCATGGCCTTTATTCCATATTCCTTGGTCAATCCTTCCAGACGGGAACCCAGGTTTACCGAATCCCCCATTACAGTGTAGGTAAATCGTTCTCCTGAACCCATATTTCCGACCGACATAGGACCAGTATTAAGACCAATGCCTATGTCTATCTGAGGAAAACCTTTCTTCTTGAAATCCTCCCTTACCCTGTCAAGAGCATATAACATCTCAAGCGAAGCCTGTACCGCAACATCCGGATGCTTTGGCAAATCTATTGGTGCACCCCAAAAAGCCATTATGGCATCACCAATATACTTATCAAGAACCCCCCCGCTTCTCAGAACAATACTTGTCATAGGGGTAAAGTAATCGTTCATAAGTTCGCACAGCTTTTCAGGAGAGAGACTTTCAGAGATCGTAGTAAAACCGCGCACGTCAGAAAAGAAGACCGTAAGCTCCTTTTTTTCCCCACCAAGCTTCAAGTTTTCCGGGTCATCAAGGACCTGATTTATCACATCAGGACTCAAATAATGCTGGAATACGCCTTTGACCTTTTTCTTTTCAGCCTCCTCAGTCATATATTTATACAATGTGGTTGTGATAAACATTATCATGATTTCAAGACATGGTACTGCCATGAACGCCCAGATTCCCTTTTGAAACCAAAAATACATATCAAAATAGTAATAGCCTATTAGAAAAGTCACAACTGCAAGTCCTGAAACTATGGCTTTCCCCCAGATCATCAAAGGGGCAAATAATAAACCGATGCCAAGCACAATCATCAATTCTATCTCATATGTCTTGTCGGACCTTCTTAGAAAGTTTTTTGATATGATATTATCAATTGCGGCGGCATGATTTTCCACCCCGTCAATCGAAGGATCAAATGGATTTGGACGGATATCGTTCGTCCCTGTAGCTGTAGCGCCCAAAAGAAGCACCGAGCCATTCAGACTTTTTAACTCT
>JADFZC010000916.1 GCA_015232735.1 Oligoflexales bacterium
ATGGAAGTTATCATGGTCTTTGCCTGGAAGCTCAGAATTTTCCCGATGCACCCAACAATCCTGACTTTCCTTCTGCCGTGTTAAGACCAGGGCAGACTTACAGGCAGACCACAATATATAAATTCCTGTAATTGATATTCGGAGATTTTTATGAAAATTATCAGTCCATTTAACGTGGAAGCATTTGACAGGCTGATGGCGGGCAACAAGTCCGACCTATCAATAGAAATACCTGGACGGATCAATCTGATCGGTGAGCACACCGATTACAATGGAGGGCAGGTTCTCCCGTTCGGGATCGAAAAGAGGATCAGGATAACGCTGTGGAAAAAAGCGGCGGCGGAGTTTTCGGCCCTTGGGCTGCCGGATAACAGAACCATTCTCATCGTCAGCGGGACGTTCGGCCAGGCGCTGAGCACGTCATCAGGGAGTATTGCAGAACTCATGCGGGAGCTTGGCGGCCATCAGAAGGAGAAGAGCTTTGTGTCTTATCTGCCCGACGGCATACGAAAATCATGGGCCGCATATGTCGTGGGCGCGTTTTACGAGGTTATGGCGAGGGATCATGGCCTGAAAGAAACATTCCAGAAAGACAGCGGCATCATGATGAAGATAGAATCGGATCTTCCCCAGGGGGCCGGGATAAGCTCGTCGGCAGCCCTTTCGACCGGTTTGATATATACTATCCTGAGGGCGTACGGCAAGGAGATAGATCGAAGGGAAATCGCACTCAGGGCCATGAAAATTGAACACAGGTTCGTCGGGACCAATTGCGGCCTTATGGACCAGCTTGCCGTGCTTCTTTCGGAGAAGGACCACTTTCTGAGGATCAATTTCAGGGATTTCCCGAAAAATGAGGGTTTTTCCATATCACTGATAAAAATGCACAGCGCATTTGACGACTATGAACTGATCGCCCTCAATACCGGGGTCAAGCATAACCTTTCGGACAGCCCCTACAACGAGAGAAGAAACGCATGCCATGAGGTTTTGCAGATGCTGAACGACCACTATGGCAAAAAACATTTTTCCCTCGGCGACTACTCCTACGACCCTCTCTTTGCGGAGTTTGTCAGGGATGCAGCCATAAGGCAGAGGGAGCTGAAGCAGAGGCTTGTTGAGACAGTCCTCGCCTCCCATCCCAGAAAGGATGTAAACGCCTCGTATGCGGCCCATGCCATCATGGAGAACCATAGGGTTGACGAGGCATGCAGGGCGCTTGAAAACGGCGATCATAATCTTCTTGACAGGATGATGAACGAGGGTCATGAGAGCCTGCAGAAGGATTATCTCGTAAGCTGCAGCGAGCTCGACTTGATCCGTGAAGAGGCGAGATCTTTTGCATATGAGGTGAAAAAGGGCACTATCGGAAAAATTCCGCCCATAATCGGAGGACGGATGACGGGCGGGGGATTTGGCGGCAGCGTAATACAGCTGGTTCATAAAAGCGTTGCGCCGCAGCTTGTCGATCATTTTGCTTCAGGAAGGTCGAGATACCAGAAGGAGACGGGAATCATCCCATCGATCATAAGGACCAGTGCCTCATATGGCCTGCATGAAAGGTGAAGGAATATTGGCACAATAATGTTACATGGCTGCGATACTTCTGCCATGCAAGTCGACAAAAGGGGCGTTCGGATTTTTCCCGCTTCCCATTATTAGATATTAAAGTATGGGAAGTGTTTGGTTCTGGTTTATGGGATTGTAATTCTTAGTGTGGAAAGGTGGTTTTGATGCAACTAGCCAAAGGCGTGAAATATCTTGCGACTGTTCAAGAAGATCAGGAGCAAAAGTACCCTGATCTCTCCTTAGCTTATATCCTGGACAGCAAAATTTATGATGGCCGCAAGTCACTCGTCTACCACGCGAGGGATGCCAACACAGGGCAGCCTGTCATATTAAAACTGCTTCAAAGGGATTTCGAGACATCTAAAGACATAGACAGAGTGCGGCATGAATTTGCCCTTTTAAATAAGTTGAACCTGCCCTCAGTGCGACGCGTCCTTCACTTTGCCAGGATTGGTGGCTCCACCGCCCTGATCTTCGAA
>JADFZC010000917.1 GCA_015232735.1 Oligoflexales bacterium
ACCGTATGATAGCCTATGCGTGGCAAGGATTTAATAATTACATTGACAAAAATTCAAATTCGGCAGGCTTCCTCATCAACCCACCCTGGGACTGCATCCTTCGGCGGAGGCCGAAGGTGTGTAACCTCCCCGAAGAAATCTCTCCAGATCATCTCTGGAGAGATTAAGCAAATTCACCAGACTGATAAGCTTGTGCTTCGAAAAGAGGATGGTATATATGTGAAGGGAGCTTGTCGATACTTCATTGATGCCGTTTCTAAAATAGGTATTGACCAGGGCTGCAAAAGGGTCCTTTTGTGTTTCCCTGCCAAGGCCGATAAAATCTATCCAACGGTACATATATTCCTCGAAGATGCTCGAATAATCGTTTTTTGAAACCAACAGGAAACTGGCATCCACAAAATATTCAAACAGCTCCCTGGGACTTTCCTTAAGGGCGATTTCGATAATCTTTTGGATCTTTGCAATATCTTCCTGCGGAACTGTTCTGCTCATTCCGAAATCGAGGCAAACCAGTTTGTCACCTGCGAAGAGAAAGTTACCAGGGTGATGATCGATTAGAACGGTCTGGAAGCGGCTGCATAGTATATTATCGAATTCGGAAAGGAGCCTGAAAGCATTGAGCCTTTCCTCATAACTGGCATTTTCCGCAAAATCATAAAAGTTTTTGCCGCTGATAAGCTCCGTCACCAGAACCCTGGCTGTGGATAGATCCGGATATACCCTGGGTATTATGTAATTTTCATTTGAAACGAGATATTCGCGGCATTTTTGGTACATGCCGGCTTCGTAGAGAAAGTCGATTTCGAACATGAATGTCATATTCAGGTCATCTGATGCCATCTTGTAGTCGATATTGGGTAAAAAACGTCGAAACAGCGAAAAGAACCTTCTTATGACCCAAAGATCCTGCTTGTAAACCCTTTCAAGATCGGGGTATTGGATCTTGACCGCAACCCACTCGCCATTTTTAAGCCTTGCCTTGTACACCTGGGAGGTGCTGCCCACCCCGATGGGTTTGGGAAAAAATTCAGAGAAAGTATCAGTTATCTTTTTTCCCGTCTCTTTTTCGAAGATGCCAAGCATGATCTTTGCATCATATACTTTTGACGACCATATGACAGACTTGAAATTCTGGTAGGCCTCATAAGGCAGATCTCTGATTTGAAAAAAAGTCTGGGCTATTTTCTGCATAGGGCCTTTCAATTCTCCGCCGCTATATTCCGCAATGATTTGTGACACCTTGATTAATAGCGCGTCGCTATCGTAAGGATCTTTTTCTTTGGATTCCTTTTGGCTCCAATTCAGGGCTTTCGAATATGAGAAAGTAATTTTTGATATGATTTCCGACAGAAGCATGAGGCGTTTGATGCCGGATTTGATGGTCCTTTTTGGATGTGTCACTCTTGATGCACTGCCTACAAGAGTGAGTCTGTTTCCGATATCGTCAAGAAGACTGTACAAGGTTGTCATTTGTCCCTGGGTGAACGATGAGGATCTGTTTATATATTGGTTCATTGAATAAACTGCGAATTTATGCTGCTTGTTCCTGTAGAGCCACCGTGTCAATGCGCATAAAAAAAGAATCACACCCTCGTCTGTCCTTTTTGATGACAGGTCGTTTAAAAATTCACCTATTTCCTTTATTTTTGTGAATACGATCACATCATCCTCTTTGTAAAGTGATTCCATCTCACGCAAATATTTCAGAAGTTCATCCGTATCATATAAGGATTCAATTTGGCTTCTTGCCATATTCCGTTTGATATTCAGGGCTGATGGAATGGATTTGATGGCTTCAAGATTTCTGGATGCATAGCAGAATAGGGAGGCGATAGTCACATATTCAGCCATTTCCTTAAGCCTTTTGTTCTTAAATGCCATAAGGAGATTGTTTATATCTCCATCCTTGTCGGCTTTTATCAATAACTCTTCCCACTCCAGCGCCAGTTTGGTTTCTTCGGAAAGCTTAAACTGGTTTTTCAAGCTCTCTATGAGATTCAGGGCGTTCTCATGCCTTGAGAAAATACGAAGGCATCTTAACCTG
>JADFZC010000918.1 GCA_015232735.1 Oligoflexales bacterium
TTCTATTTTTGGGTGCCTGCACGGTACTTTTCTTGCTGCTTCCCGGGTTCCATTTGCCATGGCCGGCCGCGGAGCTTTTCCGTTAGGGAATATTTTCTCCCGTCAGCATCCGAAACTGGGAACACCGGTTCCTGCGATTATCCTTGTCATGTCAATCGCGACGATAATGGTGCTTATGTTAAATCCCGACCGCATCACGGATATTGCGATTTTCAGCATGTATATTTTCTACTGCATTCTTTTTCTATCTGTATTTCGTGTCCGTAAGATGTTTGGCGTTCCGGCTCAAGGTAGTTACAGGATACCGCTCTATCCGGTTGTGCCGCTTCTTGGTGCGCTGGGCGGGGGGTACATCTGCTGGTCCATGGCATACCATGCCCCGCAGGATGCTGCCCTATCTGTTGTTGTCGCGCTTTTGGGGCTTCCGCTGTATCTGCTCATGACAAGAACGCGATAGGAATTTCTGGCCTGCTTTCAGGTCAAATCTAACGTCTGCCACTATAGAGATATTCCAGATCCGCTTCGGTCAGGTTGTGCGACAATGCAAGCGAACCCACTGTGCGTCTAAGTTGTTCAATTGTTATGGGACCAACCGTCAAGAATGAGGTCCGCTTGTGAGCAAGGGCATAGGCATTCAGCATCTGATCAATGGTATAACTTGTACCGTGGTAATTGTTATATTGATTGGTGAACTCCACAACGCGCTCATAGCGGGCCCTATTCTCCGGCGTGAATATCGAATGATACACATTCTGCCAGTAGGCATCCCCCTGCATGTACTTTTCCCAAGCTGATCTCATTGCATTCTCCCATCTGGGTTCGGGTTTGTCGAGAATGCTGAATCCGCCAAGCGGCGAATACGGGTTCTGATATATTCCATATTCGAAATAAGGGTCATTCATTTCCTGATGGGTGACCTGCACTCCGCCTGCGTGAATGGTCCTCGAGGTCATCTCAAACAGCGAAAAATAGGCGCTGTTGAAAAGGGGGCGGGCAAGGGAGGAATCGGCATTCGCCAGTGCCAGTGACACATTCACCCGGTCTTGAAGCCAATTGGACCATCCGAGAGCCCAAAAATGCGATGAAATGCTGTCATCGCTCAAAGCACGCATAATTGTCTCAACCGGAGTTTTTTCGCGAGGTACTTCATTGAAACGCATGTAATCGCCATCGTCACGATGCATAAGATATATCGTAATGTCATCGTTCAGATTCGAACGGGAATGTCCCTGTTCTTCCGACACCCTGGAGACGATCTGTTCTACGGGTCCGAAAAGGCGGCTTGCATAGGTGCCAGGTGGAACATCACCCAGTGTCGTTGCTCCATCGTCGGAAACTGCACAGGAAGGGGACAATATCCCGGCTGCTGCAAGAACTGAAACCAACGCCTCGGAATGGATTCCGGCCTCAAGTCTCCTTGAATAAAAAAGATCAAAAGGGAATCCGCCCTTGGTGAGCGCATAAAGTTTTCTATCGGGGTTTGAACGGGGGGAATAATAGAAATTATTATGATTGATAATCATGCTGCGAGATTGAATCCAGCGTCCAAGCTTGTTTTCAACGCCTCCTACATAGATCGGGGCTGTATCGAAAACATTAATACCTAGTCTTGCAGCCTCATCCAGAACGGTTTGAGCATCGTTTTCAGTGATTTCCGGCTGGTTCGGATCAGTCCATCCCCCCTGCACCAGATGGTCTGTTCCCATTATAAGGCGCGAAAGCCTTCTGCAATCGTTTCTAGTGTTGCAGACCGTAACATACTCCATTTCCGGAGCCGATTTAACGGCAGTGACTGCTTTTTTGCCTTCATTCGCCCAGCATGTAGTCAACAGGCTTATTGTCAGAATCAGAATCCGAATCATTTTCATGATAAACACTCCTTACTATAAAAAATGGATAATAATAGCAGTTATTACGCTTTGCGTTATAGGTTAATTCATCTGAATATGCAAATTTAAAATAGTTCTGTCAAAAATGAGTTTTTTAATATTGAGAGTACCGGGTTATCAGCTAGCCAGTTTATGTTGAATATCGCTGATTCTGTT
>JADFZC010000073.1 GCA_015232735.1 Oligoflexales bacterium
CTTGAGATTCAAGCTCCCTTTCCAGATCTTTCAAAAAAAGGAAGGCAAGGACAGGTAAGGGTTTCTGGTAACAGTCATAATTTGACCGTCAACACTTAATTTTTTTTTCATTGGAGGTTTATTATGTTTCTGAACGACATTATGAATTTGCAGAGAGAACTTGATGAACTGTTTGACAGGCCGCTTTTCCCCTTTTCCACCTATAAAAAAGGAGTATATCCGGCCATAAACATCTTCGAAAGCGATGGCAATTTGAAGATAAAAGCCGAGGCTCCCGGAATGGAGAAAAAAGACATCAATATCGAACTCAAGGGCGATTCGATAGTCATCTCGGGAGAACGAAAACCCTCCCTGGAGGGCGCGGGCAATTACCATAGAAGGGAGATCCGAAGCGGAAAATTCAACCGCCAGTTTCAACTTCCCTACAGGGTTGATACCGAGAAGATCTCGGCAAATCTTGAAGATGGGATTCTCACAATAGATCTTGAAAGAGCTGAAGAAGACAAACCAAGAAAGATTTCAATCAAATGAGGAAATGGAGGTGTGCCATGTCAAAAAATGAACTTGTTCTAAAAGATAAAAGGGAACTTAAAGAGGAAAAAGGCGAAACCACTTATCAGTACAGGGTGTTTGTACCCGATGTCGACATCTACGAGAACGATAATGAGCTGGTTCTCAATGCTGAAATGCCGGGAGTCAAAAAGGAAAATGTTTCGATAGACCTGAAAGACGGTGTTGTGACGATAGAAGGTAATATAAATCCAAAAGACTACGAAGGACAAAAACCGATTTACAGCGAATACAACATAGGAAATTACAGATGCCGTTTCGCCGTAAAAGATGTCGATTGCGACAAGATCAGCGCAAAAATGGAAAACGGAATGCTGAGACTCACCCTGCCGAAGGCTGAAAAGGCAAAACCGAGAAAGATCGCAATAAAATAATAGGTTCCGCCGGTTTACCGGCGAAACCTCCGAGGACATAACCGCCCGGTATAAATCATTATTTGTTGTTATTTTTTTATTTCCCGCCAACAAAAAAAAAATCCTGTTCCCGCCATAATTTTTAAAGTCCCGGCCCCGAAATCCGATCAAGTGAATAACAGTACATAATCATAGAGGCGAAGGTAAATCAATATGATAACTAATACCGACAAACTGAAGGTCATGGTTCTCTCGGCTGATGAGGAAAATATCAAGGCTGTCAAGCTGTCTCTTGACCAGCTGGGATTCAAAAGCATCGAAATTGTGAACAGCGGCCTTGATGCACTGGAAAAGATCAAGGCCAAGCCATTTGATTTCATAATTTGCGATCAGAATTCGCGTTTCATTTCAGGATGGCTTTTTATAAAAGAGATTAAGATCTCAGATCAGGTTCCGAACATCCCTGTCCTTCTTCTCGGGAAGATGAAAACCCCCGATACCGAAGATGCCCTCAAGCGTTACGGCGTACTGAAATATCTGCAATGCCCGGTCAGCAGCTCAACCCTGAATTTCCTCATAAGTTCGACAATAACACTGGCAAAAACCTCTGGAACAATCGAATACAAATTTTCAAAGGCAAAAGACTCTCTTATGAAAAACCAGCTTGACGAGGCCATCGAGGCATTCAGCGAACTCCGCAGCCTCACCAACGGAAACGCAAGAAGTTCCATAGGCCTTGCCCAGTCTTACCAGAAACAGGGCGATGAGGAAAAAGCCGAGAAAATCCTCATGGAGGTTGCCGACAGCAGCGACGACACACCTGCCCGCCTGCTCATGCAGATACAGATTTCCCTGAAGCAGAGCAGGCCCAAGGATGCCAACAAATACTGCGAAAAACTCCTGACAGATGTCCCCAATGAATTTTATTTTACCAAAGTCGCCTGGCTTTATATCGATAGTAATTATCCGCAGGATGCGGAGGGATTCTGTCACAAGGCGATAGCAGCCAATTACGAAATTCCGGTGTTTTATTTATGCCTTGCCAAAAGCAATTACCTGAAAGGGAATATGCTGAAGGCGCTTGAAATCATTGGAACCTCAAGTTCCCACTTTGGAATGGACGCGGAACTCTTCAACCTCAAGGGCGTATGCCTGAAAAAAATCGGAAAATTCAAGGAAGCCATCGAATGTTATGAAGAAGCGCTCAGGCTGGCTCCAAACGATGCGAAGATATATTTCAACATGGCCATGTGCAACATAGGAATTAAAGACTATGAAAGCGCCACAAGGCAGCTTACAACCTGTGTTAAGATTTCGCCTAATTTTCCAAAGGCGAAGGAAAAACTCGATGAGTTGATAAATAGGGATACCCTAGGAACGAAACCAGCGGCCTAGACGTCACCCAAGGAGATTGGCTTCTTTGTAAAACAGACACTTTTTAGGAGACTTAAATGAGCGATAGCGATTGGAAAAACAAGATAAAAGGGGAAGTGATTCTGATCGTGGATGACGAAGCTGACATACTGAATATCTACGAGTATCATATAAAGAACCAGGGATTCAAGGTAATAAGGGCTATGGAACCCCTTTCGGCCATGAAGATGATAGAGCAAAACGATATCATGCTTGTCATCACCGATCACAGAATGCCGAACCTGGACGGTACCAATTTCTGCGATTTGATCAAGGAAAGATTTCCTTCGATTCCGGTGGTCATCATCTCAGGTTATGCGAATCTGGTGACAAATACATCCGACACCTGCCAATACAGCGCCGACCTGATACTCAACAAACCGGTCGATTTCGACCAGTTCGTTGATGTAGTCAACAGTTTTGCTAAAAAGCACTACGAAAAGAAAAAAATAGCCAGGTAGTGTTGACCCTCCGTGCGCGTTGCAAGCCCATATATTTAGGATGGTGAGATAAACTGCCAGTAGTCACTTGCAGCTGCACCTATTTTACCGGACCTATATCAATCCCGTGTTTTTTGTAAATCTTTACAATTTCCCCCGACCTGGCCATCTCAAGAAATGCTTTTTTAATATTTTCCTTGTCTTTATGAAGGGGATTCAGGCCGTAATACAACTCCAGGTTGATTGATTCCACGTATTTTGCAAAGGCGTATTGAGTTATTTTATTGACACTAAGGGCTTTTTCCAAGGCTCCGCGATCAAGTACAATCATGGTATCAAACCGATCCTTATCAAACATCTTGACCATATTGTCATCATCCAGCGACTCGATTTTGTTAATCCCTTTATCCTTGTCGAATTTGTCAAAATAGGCTGTCCCCTTCTTTGCTCCCACCCTGAATTTTTTTAAGTCGTCATATGTCCTTATTGTATCCTCTTTTCCAGGTTTGACCAAAAAAATGATATCCTTTTTTTGAACGCCAAGGGGACCGATGAAATCGATTCGCTCAGCCCTCTCCTTTGTCCAGACAGTTCGCGGTATGATGTCGATTTTTCCGATTTGCAAAAGCCTCATGCTTTCATCAAAATTATTCGATGCAAAAACGGGTTTGTAGCCAGCCCTGGCGGCTGCCACTTCGACAATTTCAATGAGCGGGCCGTATATATTTCTTTTTTCAACAATCATTTCAGGCGGCCTGGGCCTTACATCCACATTCAATATCTTTTCTTCAGCATTGGAAAACGATGGTGTCAAAATCAAAAAAAAGATAAGCATGAGGGAGAGCCGGAATATCGCCTCCTTAACAAAAATTAAAATAAAATGTTTCATTTTCATATAATTACCTCAATATTGACCAATTATGCCACATCCCTTGAACAACCGGACACTGATGCGAAATACACCTGATCCCGGCTATGACAATATTATACCTCAAACGCCAGCCATGGGACTAGTGCCTCGATCTCTCCCCGGCTTATTTTCTGGACTGATATTACAAAAATATCTTGGGAAGCGCTGGAGCCTTAAACTCAAGACTCTGGCCGGCTGCAGGGAGATCAACTTTAACAAATCTTCCATCTTCCCATGTAACAAACCTGTAATTCGGGTTATCAACAGGTGTCGGAAACTCGAAAACAAAACGTGTGGGAATCCCATCGGCCACATCCAATATCTTGACCACCAACCTGGAATGATTGATCACGTCGCCCTTCCTGAAGCTTTTGTCCCTTTTTCTGAAAAGCCCTGAACCGGCATGAGACAAAATATCTCCCTCCAAAAGAGAGATCTCAATCCTGCTTCTGTCGAGAACAGTCAGCCTGAGCGGTTTTTCCGTCATCGTCATGACGTACCAGTACCCTATCCAGTGCGGCCTGTGATAATAATTGTATGTGAAAGCCATATAGGTGTTGTCGAAAATGGGTGATATGGAATTTATGGCGAATATATGGTCGTTAAATGTTTTTGCGCTTTCAATTTCCGACTCCATTATAATCCTTCTGGTCTGACTCGCGTAATCCGTAAAATATTTTTTTACAGTCTCCTGCGCACCGGGATTTACGAAAAAAAGTGAAAAAGCGATAAAGGCACTCCAGGCAAGATAAAATGCTCTGGCAAATTTTCCTTCCCTTTTAAGCACCTTTTTTATCGAACATATCTGATAAGCCAGTATCCCGGCAAACGGGCATATGCTTATCATAAGAGACCTGTATGTCGGAGGCGCCGAAACCATCGGTATCAGGGAAATTAGACCCGCAATAAAGAGCATGAAAATCCTGTTTTTCGACTGGCTGTCCTCTTCCCTCACGGAAAGATAAAATCCATATGAAAACGATATGACTATGAGAAAGACTGCAACGTATACATAAGGCGGATAGATCCCCTCCGGGGCATGGGACAAAATCAGGCCGAGGGATCCGCCAAGGAGCAGGGGATACCTTGCAAGAAAGGCCTTTAAATAAAGATAGGGATCGCTAAGGAAATGTATGTAGTATCCGGAATTTTTTACGCCGTATTTGCCAAGCGTGTAGACAGCGGCATACGCCGCCCCTATGCCAATAAACGGGATCAGGAGGGTAAAACCCTTGTTTTCAGCCTGTTCGCTGCGCCCGAGTTCCAGGATATAAACGGTAATGAGCCCTGAACATCCCATCTCTGAAGATCCAAGAGCAAGAATCAAGAATAAAAACATCAGATAGGGAGCGCACCTCAGACTTTTGTCCCTATGCCGCAAATAAAAATAAACAGAAAGGACCGAAAACACCATAGCCACAAGATGGCACCGGTTTGAAATCCATATTATCGATATATCCACGACAGGGGAAACAGCAATAGCCAAAGTTGCAATGCCGCCGGCCATGCCTCCCACAGCACGGCCTATCGCCCCGTTGCAGGCAATAATGAACAGAATGCCCCAAAGAAGAGAATGAATCCTGAATGTGTACGGGGATCTTCCGGGAATACGCTCATCCATGTAGTAAAGCATGCTGGAGACGGGACGAAAAAATCTGGACTGGAGTTTTGAATCGGTCCACCATACCTGCCATGTGATCACGCTTTGTTCGAACGGATCAATCCTTTTCTCGTCAAAATTGAACCTGTCGAAAATACTTCTGTACGAAAATGTGATGGTGTCCTCGTAGTTGAATAGGCAAAAATCATCAAGAATAGGATCGAGGCCAAGCACCTTATAGTAGTTCAAGATGAAAATTATGATGCTTATTACGAGAATGGATCTCTTTCCGTGAATGATCTTTTTCATGAGCCTATTTCTTCTCAAAAAGAGAGTCGTTAATTATCAATGCATCCAGACCGGAGGCATTGAATACTGTAAAAGCATCCTCCACGGAATGAACTATGGGTTTGCCCATTACGTTGAAGCTCGTGTTTAAGACGACCGGTATGCCAGTGATCCTTTTGAACTCGGAAATCAGATCATAGTATTTTTGATTCCACTGCCTTTTCACAGTCTGAAGCCTTCCGGTTCCATCCACATGCACGACACCCGGAACCCTCTCCTTGACCTCCTTCTTAAACCTGAGAGTCCTCTCCATATACGGGCTCTCCTGATAGTTTTCAAAATACTCGGGACCATGCTCATGCAGAATTGAAGGTGCAAAGGGCCTGAATTCCTCCCTGAATTTAACGGTGGCATTAAGCCTGTCCTTTATCTTTTCATCCCTCGGATCAGCCAGGATCGACCTGTTGCCAAGCGCCCTCGGTCCATATTCCGCCCTGTCCTGCGCCCATGCCACGATCTTTCCCCCGGACAAAAGCTCGGCAGCTTTCACATGGACAGGTTTTCCATCAAGCGGTGTCGGCTTATAAGGACCAAATTCAATGAACTTGTCCAGCGCCTTCTGATCGAAGGTATCGCCAAGATATGGCGTCAAGACCTCACGGGGAGGAATGAACGACGGATTATCCTCCCTGAAAGCCAAATAGGCCGCCCCCACCGCATTGCCATCGTCAGAAGGGGCGGAAGGGACATAAAGGTTCCTGTAATCCGTATTTTCAAGGATTATTCCGTTACATGACGAGTTTAGCGCGCTGCCTCCAGTTAAGATAAGATTATCGGATAATTTCGTCTCATGAAGGGAATGCAGAAGAAGGATCAAAAGTTCGCAAAAATACTTTTGCGCGGTATGCGCGAGGTTTGCCGAATTCAAAGCAGGCTCCCCGGATTTTCGTTTCATGGCCTCCAGCTCCAGCTGAGCCTTTGCAGAGCCGATGGGCCTGTAAATCCGCCCTTTCCATACAACTATCACTTTTTTCAGCAGTTTATAGATATTTTCGTCGAAAGTTCCGTAAGAGGCAAGTCCCATGACCTTCCACTCCTCACCCTTCATCGAATCAAATCCGCACACATTGCATATGAGGCTGTAAAAAAGTCCAAGGCTGTGAAAATTGAAAGGTCTGTAGTAATCCAGCCGCCTGAGCCCCCCCTCCCTGTAATGATAGAGCGCCATGGGATAAAAATGATTGCCAATGCCGTCGGAAACCAGGCACAGGGCCTCATCGTAAGGGCTTCCATAACAGGCTCCTGCGGCATGAGTATAATGGTGATCATAATACTTTCTTATAATATTTACCTTTGGATCGAGGTGCTTTGCCTGCCACTGAATGTTAAGTCCCGCTCCGTCGAGATTTGACTTGAGATGGGCGGCCATGGCAATCATTCCGTAATACCCCTGGAACGGGGATCTTTTGCTGAACAGTTTGAAGAAAAAATGTTCATAGAGCTTTGCCTCGATTGCCCCTATCCTGCTCCATGAGCCCGACACGACGATATCCGCTCCGCTTTCGCAATAATTCTTCAGAAGCGACTTGATACGAATCAGATCCTCCGGCAGGCAGTTCCACCCTCTTTTATTCTGCTGATACCTCTCGGCAGCTTCCGCAAAAACGACCTCTCCCCTGGAATTCATTATGGCTATCGCCGGATCATGAGGCGTAAGAGAAAGTCCGATATAGTTCCGTTTCATACTTCTTTTGTCTCCAATTTTCTATGCAACAACGTTGGCATCCGACATACCCTTTGATTTACCCATGCCGATAAAGTCATCAGGCTCACCGCACATCATCACAACCTGGGACCCCTCATGGGACTTTATGCCAAATTCATTGAAAAGCGCGGCCAGTGCCTCATCCGGATCCAAAAGGTATATCCCCTCCCGCTCGTAAAGCCTCTGAAGCTCATCTGACACCATGCCGCCCCCCTTCCACGGGCCCCAGTTTATTGATATTGATTTTCCATCGATCTCCTTGTTGATCCACCTTGCTATCTGATCAAGGGCGCTGTTTGCCGCTGCATAGTCGGACTGTCCCATATTTCCAAACTCACCTACAATGCTGGAAAGGAACATCACGTACTTTATTTCCCTCCTTATATTTCTCGCAATGCAAATGGCGCCTTTCACTTTTGTATCGAACACCTGTGAGAAATGTTCCGGCTGCTTGTCCCTGATAAGCTTGTCGTTCAATATTCCGGCACCATGGATCAGGGCATCCAGGCGTCCATGCTTTTTGTATATCGAATCAATAAGAGATCCAAAGGCTTTTGTGCCCCTTATGTCCAGGGCATGGTATTTGACATGGGGACTGTGCCTGCGCATCTCCCTCAAATTGGAATGAAGTTCGCTGACGCCGATTATTTCATTACACTTTTCCTCTATGACCGAAGGTTTTGCAATACCGCTTTCAATGAGCATTCTTCTAAGATCGTTTCTGCTTTCGAATTTCAGGAAATTCTCCATATCGGCAGGGATCTTCAAGGAGGATCTTCCCACAATATGAAGGGAACACCTGTACCTGCGGGCCAGCTCCAATGCGATCTTCCCTGTAATGCCCTTTCCGCCTCCGGTCAAAAGTACGACGGATTTTTCATCAAGCAGCATGGGCTCGGCGGGTGCCCCGTCAAAGGGTCTCTCCCTGTAAACGGGAACATGGCAGACACCCTGTGAAAGCGCCATGCTTACAGGCATGTCCTTAAATGTTATTATGTCATATGCCTTATCGACAATCTCATCCCTGTTGTCCTTCAAATTTATGTCGACAACCCTTGCCGAAAGCCCGGGGTACTCCTTGATTGCGGTTTTTAAAAGCCCGGTATAACCCAAAGATGATTCCCACTCGTCTATTGCGGATACAGGGGAAAATCTTCCTCCTCCGAAAGAAGTGAAAACTGCAAGATGCCTGAGGTCGTTTTCAAGGATCTTTTTAAGGAATGGGAAAAAAGCCTTGACATCCGATGATTTTGACGCCCTTCCGATGGATGAAAGATGAACCAAATAGGACAAGGCCGGATCAAATCCCTTGTCTGCAAGCTTATCCAGGACAAGCACATCATACCCGGATCTTCTGAGCTTTTTCGTAAGGTCCTTTGCTATTCCATAACCGTCTTCCGTGATGACGATCCTCTTGCCGGCAATCAAACCGGGTTTTTCATCCCTGAACTCATACTCCCTGGCAATTACGTCAAACCTTCTGATTGGATGAATATCCGCTTCCCCCGAAATTGATCCGCCTCTTTCAGCCTCCCCGGAAACAGCCTCTGTTATTCCGCTCTCTTTCATTTCCCGTGTCAGCAGTTCACAAATCTCCCTGAGCGTTTTGAGCTTGGAGAGCTCCTTCAGGAATTTCTGCACATCCTCCTCGCTGACATTCCTGCCCGGGAACATCTCGAAGAACTTCGAGAGTATCTCTATTCTCTTTATGGAATCTATTCCAAGGTCGGCCTCCATTTTCAAATCAGGGTCGAGCATGTCCAGAGGATATCCGGTTTTTTCACTTACGACACTTAAAAACATGTCGGAGATGCTCTCTTTCTTTTCCTCAGGTTTTGCCTCTTTTCCCTTTTCATCCTCAGGCTGGGTCAGCCTTACCGGTTCCCTGTCCCTCGATACTGAGACATCAGCCACTACAGGCGGCTGAACCGCATAAGAGGGATTGCCGGCAAGGAGGGTGATCATTACATCCCTTTGAGCCGAAACGATTTCCCTCATGGACCTCAGGTATTCGACCATGATCTCGTCCCTGTCTCCTGCGACAACGGGGATATTGTTTATCCTGGCTGTCTTTCCAATATCCTTTATGGAATGTCCTGGATTTGATCCATCAGCCGGCCATGCGGAATATCCATTGACATACCAGATATTTTTCTGGTCATTCTTCAAAAACAGAGAAGAGTCAAGATCAAGAAATCTTGCATCCCTGTCCGCATACAGGATTTCCGTATCGACGCCTATGCCAAGCGTCGCAAGTTTCCCTACAG
>JADFZC010000919.1 GCA_015232735.1 Oligoflexales bacterium
CTCCCACATAGCCAGACCGTGAAACACAAAACCCTTGTCAGAAATACACATATCACCATGCTGTGATTTGGGATTGACAATGCTTTGCCCGGCGGGGTTTAAATCATAGATGCGCATTGCCATGTACAGAACCTGCGGCGTATCGTCATAATTCTCTTTCGGGATCATGCTGTACGACAGCAGTCGGCTTTTCTTGGCCGGGATCATCCACCATCCTTCCGACCTGCCTTTGGGCGCATAGTATCCGACACCGATGCTGGTGTTGTGGAATTGGGTGATGTAAGTGGAAAAAGAGACCCAGACGTCAAATATGGTATTGTTATAAACCCTGGTGTTATGCATGTTGGTTACAAACGCCACATTTGAATCGGCCGGATGCAGCCTGAACTCATACTGCCCGTCAGAAAACGCGTGTGAACTCGACATTAAGATGGACGCAGCCAATACAGCTTTCATCAAATTATTCATTATTCCTCCTTCAATTTGTCAAAATGTGTCAGATAATTTTTTCTTTTCTGATTTTTTTTTCACATTTACAGGCTGGATATTTTCCTTTTTTATCTTTCAAACATTGTCAGATTTTGAAATCTGTTCAATTTTGAACAGGTATTATTATAACATAAATTATATAGCATTTTCAATATTATTTGATGGAATTTAAAATAATATTTGATTTGTATTTTAAAATATTGTTTATGCCATATTTCCCAACAGTGCAGGAAAAAATATATAAATTGGCAAATAAAGAAGCTTTTTCTAAATTTGGTCCTTAAGCAAAACAAATTTATGGAGGATTATTTTGAACAGAGAACTCTTATACAGGATTGCCTTTGCCTCGGTCATTATGGCCTATTCGACAATAAGAATACCGTATCAGCTTAAATCACAAAAAATAAAAAAAAGCGAAGGCTACAGGCTTCCAATGTCATCATCAATCAAAGCCGGACTTATGGCCACTTCGATTCTTTTCCTCATCATAGTCTATGTTTTTCACCCTGAAACCATAGGCTTCTTCCAACTGGAAATCGCAGATCATATACGTGTTATGGGATTTGTTGCCAGTATGGCCGGCATTCTGGCGCTTTTTGCGATACACCGCCATCTCGGCCGCAACTTCAGTCCCACGCTTTACCTACATCAAAAGCATGACCTCGTGACAACGGGTCCATACCGTTTCATCCGCCACCCGATGTATACCGCAATGCTGATGATAGTGAGTGGACTATTTCTATTATCAGCAAACACGATCATAGGACTTTTCGGAATAGGAACCATATCGCTTATCATTCTGGTCCGCACTCCGCAAGAAGAGAGGCAGCTTGAGGAATTATTCGGGGAAAAGTATCTCTCCTATAAAAAAGGAACGGGATATCTGCTCCCGCCTCTTTCAATTTTCAGGTTCGGAAAGTATTTAATCCCTAAAAAATAAAACCGAAAACAAAATAAGGCTGAACGCCAGTCCTTGAACGGTCATCCTCAAGATCTTCAGAGCCCGCTTCGGTCGACTCCTTTTTGAAATTCATGGACACGAGGGAAATCTGAGGACCAAACGTGAAGCTTCCGCTTCTGAAGGAATATCCAAGATCAACGCTGGTTCCGCTGCCGCCATAATAGGTGATCGAAGATGAACCCGACCATGTGGATGTCGGATAAAAAAGGGCGCAGGCCATGACCCAAAGTCCGCTTCCCTCGGAAGCTCCGATCCCCACTCCCGCAGAGGCGGCTGCGGTTGTCTCCGTCTCAGCGATGGAACCGGTCGCCTGCCTTGAATCCCTGGCGTAAATATACCCTCCTCCAAGGAACAGATACGGCATCAGATAAAATCCCGCACCGACCCTTGCGCGCAGGGGCGTGGTTTTTTCAGAAATCTGATCATGGTTTAGGGAATCCGAGGCAGGCAGCAAGGCGAGATTAAGATATAATCCTGCATACGCAGACGATTCGATGACCTGTGAAAGCGACAGCCATAACAAAACCTGCAAAGTTGAAATAGCCTTCAAGAAAAAGAATTTGGGGTAAAAGGGGGTAAATGAAATTGAGGACA
>JADFZC010000920.1 GCA_015232735.1 Oligoflexales bacterium
GACGTATCCTGAGCCCTAAAGGCGAAGGATCTGCCACGAAATATCAGCATGTTTCAGCGCCAGCGACGTATCCTGAGCCCTAAAGGCGAAGGATCTGCCACGAAATATCAGCATGTTTCTCTTTCCAGCAGATCAGGCGACATTTTCCTCTTCAGAAGATTGTAATTTGAAGAGAACTGTTTCGCCAATTCCCTTAAGGTTATAGGTTCCGGCTTTAATCCAGACGTGACTCGTGAGATTATCCCTGACATCACCTGAGAAAAAGATGCTTCCGGGTTCTGCTGCCTTCTGGATTCTCGATGCCATATTTACAACAGGGCCTATTGCCGTGTACTCGGAGCGTTTTTCACTGCCGAATGATCCGACCAGTCCGCATCCCCTGTGAATACCGATCCTCATCGCAAACTCAACATTATGTTTTTCTTTCCATTTCTTATTCAGCTCCTCCAGCGCATCCTGCATTGCCAACGAGCAATCAGCAGCTTTCTTAGCCTGTGTTGCTGATTTTTCCCTTTCAGGTGCCCCGAATATTACCATGATTCCATCCCCTATGAACTTGTCCACAGTACCGCCGAAATCAAATACTATCTGGGTCATTTTGGAGAAATATTCATTTAATACGGGTGAAATGAGAAGGGGGCCGAGATGTTCCACCTTGTCTGTGAAGTTGACAAGATCTGCAAAGAGAATTGTGATATCCATGAGGTCTGGTTGGTCTATAAACGCCTTTTTCCCCGAAATTATATCATTCACGAGCTTGTGCGGAAGAAATCTCTTGAGGACGTTTTCTGTCAAGTTTTTGTGTAACTGTCTAATTTTTTCCTCGCCCGCCTTGAGCTTGATCAGATTTTCAACAGTGCTGAGAAGTTCAATTTCATCAAAAGGCTTGCTCAGATATGCGTTGGCGCCTGCCCTGATCCCCTCTAACTTGCTCTCTTCATCTCCCTTTGCTGTAAGAAGGATTGTCGGAATCCCGTTTAATTCACTGTTAGCCATTATTCCTTCGATCATCTGGGGGCCGGAAATCTTGGGCATCATCCAGTCGATTATCATTAAATCAGGCTTGAAGGATATGGCTTTTTCAAGGCCTGCCTCACCGTCCTTTGCCGTGATAACCCTATAATTCCTTTTTTTCAAAATTTGCTTCAGCAGGTTTCTCATATCCAAAAGATCATCGACGACTAAAATCAGCTTTTCATCCTCGTTTCTTATTATATCATCGTCATGATATGACTCGTCAGTTTGATCATCTTTGGTGAAAAAATGCCATTTTTTGGGACTGTAATACGAAAAATTTTCCTCAACAGTTTCCTTCTTTATTGGACTTTCGTTAACAAAATTTCTTGCGTCTTCAATAAACTCGCAAAAATCCAGCGGCTTGACATAGCTTTTATCGATCTTTACATCTCCGCCTGCCAAAAAAGTGTTGATATCCTGGATACTCCCGCCTATGACAAGTTTTCTAGCAATAGAGCCGCTTTCATCGAGTTTTTTGAAAAATCTTATGAAATCATCTCTCTTGTCGGCTGAATAGTCAATGAGAATGCAGTAGTACTCAAAACGATCGTTAAGTTCCTCAAGGCTCTGGAAACTGGTCTCCATTTGAATCTTCAATTCCTCTTTTTCAAACCTGTTCCCGGCATCCGAGAGCAATTGGCCGTCTTCGCTGAATATCAGGATGTCAATTATCTTTTTTTGAAATTTAATAATCGGAAACTCAACTCCGAATACGCTGCCCTGACCAAGGGCGCTATCGGCAAACACCCTTCCATTCATCGATTCAGTCAACTCCTTGACAAGCGCAAGACCAAGCCCGCTGCTTTCGAGCCCCATCTTCCCTGAGTCCCCTATTTGTGAAAAAATACTGAAAAGTTTGGGCATGTCCTCTTTCGCTATTCCAGGACCGTTATCTATCACGGAAATGACTGCCTTGTCCCCTTTTACTTCAAGTCTCATACTGATAATCCCTTGAGGATTTGAGTATTTAATGGCATTTGACAGATAGTTGAAGACAATCTTCTCAAGCGCATCTATCTGGGCCAT
>JADFZC010000921.1 GCA_015232735.1 Oligoflexales bacterium
AGATGTGTACTGGACCTTCAGCGTATTTTCCTCGGGATTGAATATCTATGTTTCAACTTATGGCGGCGGGGTTGCAATCTCCCGTGATGGCGGTCTTACCTGGACCATTAAAACAACTGCAAATGGCTTGGCTGATAATAAAGTCTATAAAGTTAATGGTTCTGAGGCTGCACTTTATGCAATTAGCGAAAATGGACTTTCTATCTCTTTTAATGGTGGCGAGACATGGACCAAAAAAGATTTAAAATCCATTACCGGATCTGACAATGTTTTATTAAATGAGGTATATGCCTCAGGAAACGA
This sequence comes from Oligoflexales bacterium, assembly GCA_015232735.1. Next base: position 304 of record JADFZC010000921.1, read on the forward strand.
TGTTTACTTATCCACCTATGACGGTGGACTCATCGTCTCTCATGATATCGGTTCGACTTGGACAAAAAAACTCGACATTAACGTTATCTGCAATGATGGCGGGAATATCAGCAGGGTCTATGCGGCAGGTTCCTCGATCTACGCAGGATCTTCCCAATGTGGAATACTAATATCAACGGATGGGGGAAATAGTTGGAATGTCCATAGGAGGCCATCAGAAAGTGCCCTCAATGGGGATTTTTCGATTCAAGATGTGTATGCTTTCGGTTCCACAATCTATATTGCTACTTATAAAGATCTTTTGGTTTCTAAGGATGACGGCGCGACTTGGACATCAGCGCTTCATGCCTCGGATTTGAATTGGATAAGTGGAATAACCGGATCAGGTTCCAACATCTATTTGACTACAAGCCCTGATCTTCAGATTTCGAGAGATGGCGGGGGCACATGGCAGACCAAAACAACCGATGATTTGGGAGATCGCATGTATTTGGCCAAGCCCTATGTTTCGGGCCACAAAATCTACATCTCTACCGACAAGGGGATATTGATTTCAAATGACGATGGAGTCACTTGGGTGAAAAAGGATAGTGCCGATGGTCTGGTCTACGCCCCCGCAGAGCGCTACTATGGGGAGTATATTTTTGGGGCAGGAGAAATTATCTTTGCAGATACGGACAACGGACTTTTCCTATCCAAAAACTCAGGAGAGACTTGGAATGCAAGCAGTTCAGCAGCGAGCCTCTTTGGCGGAATTTCGAGACGGCTGATGGATCTCAAATCTTCCGGCACATCTATCTATGCTGCCACAATGTCTGGACTTTTTATATCTAATGATAACGGAGCAACATGGATCAAGAAGGGAAAGGATGATGGTCTTGGCGACGATTTTATCAGTGGGGTATATGTGGTGGGCAATACCATTTATGCCGCCACAATTAATGGATTTTTCATCTCCAAAGATGGAGGAACTACATGGGCCAACAAGATTAATGCTTACGGTCTGGATAGCGCGGTTTTAGATGGAATGTTTGTCGCTGATGGTACGATTTATATTTATTCCGGGCCAATACTCTATGCTTTGTCAGGGATGATGCCTTAATAAATCTGACTTAAATATTCCATTCAAATTTTTATGTCCAGCTAAAGACTTCCTTCCTTCCGAAAAGCCGGTTTTTGGATATAGTGTGTTTAATGCATAGACAGTTCGAACACTATTTTTTTTCGATCCCATCGACGGCCGTTCTGTTGAAACCACTAACAAAATGGAAGAATGTCAAAAAATATTACTGTAGACACTTATTGTCCCCGCAGTCACGTAGTGGATTAAATTCATTGACTCCAGCCTGCTATATTCAAGATGTCGATCAATACAAACATACTATGGCACTAAAATTGCAAAATTCACCGGTATGTTTTTTTTAGACTGATGAAAATGATTACGTTTTCAAATTATTTAAAGCAAGGGTGAAAAACAATGAAACTACTTAATATGATGACTACATGTATGATTTTTGCGTCAATTTCGATTAACTCAGGCTGTGATAAGATTATTGGAAAAAAGGGAGACAGGAGTGAAGGCAGTTCTTCTGCAACTCAAACAGACCCCCTGACGCCGGCTCCCGAGGAAAAGGGGCCAAAATCAAATCCAAAAATATTTTTTATGCTGGCATTTGAAAATGCCGACCAGAACGGGAAGGATCAGGATTTTGATATCAAACAGGTTGCCATAACTTT
>JADFZC010000922.1 GCA_015232735.1 Oligoflexales bacterium
AGCCTATCTCAAAACCCTCTTTCGTCATCCTTCGCTTGCGCTCAGAATGACGAAAGAGGGTTTTGAGATAGCTTGACCCTAGCCGAAAAGGTCTGAATCAAGGCGCCAGCAGGAGGACGACCTACGTTTACATGCTGGTAAATGAGGATCGTCCGACGACGATTAACGAAGAGTCAGACCTTTTCGGCTAGGGTCTAGCTTCTGGAAGTTCAAGGAGGTGAGTTGTATGGTCCAGGTTATTGTCGGGTTATTTCTTATAGCTTTTGGAATATGGGGATTATTTGATGACTGGTATTATGTCCTGGATTTTTTTTCAGGTCTGATACCGGTTTTAATGATTATGGTAGGACTTTGTTCCCTTGCTCTGGTTTACATAGGTCCCAAGTTGGGTTTAAAGGAAGAGGTTAAGTAAATGGCTACGATGAAAGTTGATGCAAAAGATTTTTACGATGACGAAATTAAGGTCAGGAAGAGTAGTGAGACGCAAAAAAAGAATATTGATGTCGGTCTGGGTGATTTTGATTTTGCCGTCCATACATTTTTTCTTTTGGCCGGGAGATGGCTTAGAGGTCTTTTGAGGTTTTATGATAACATCTTTTCACTGAATGAAAACGATCTTAATGTTATTCACAAGAATTTGGCCACCCGTTACCGCAATAAGGGAAATGTAGCCAAGTCTATTGAATATCTGGAGAAGATATGCAAAACCGAGTCCGGAGCGCAAAAGGACAAACTGACTTTGTCCCTTGGGGAACTATACTATATGAATAATAGCATGGACCAGGCCAAATCCCTGTATAAGGGTTACCTCGATCAACATCCGGACGAACTGGAAGCAATCCTTGGCATGGCCAACATTTATACAAGGGAGAATGACTACGACAATGCCATTATATTCTACGAAAAAGCGATCCAGCTGGATCAAAAAAACGATTATGCCTTCTATAGACTTGGTTCCCTTTTCGATAAGAAAAAGGATCAGCAGAAGGCTATAGAATATCTAAAGTCAGCCGTGGCGCTAGATCCCAACAATATCCGATATAACCAGTATATCGGTTTTGTGTATGAGTCAATGGGGATGCATGCCGAAGCGATCCCGTATTTCAAAAAGGTGATGGAACTTGAGAGTGAGAGAAGTGACATGAGATAGTTTAAGGAATCCCGACCATGAATAGAACCCTGGAGATTATCAAGAGTGTTTACGGAACGGAAAAGGAGAATACCAATAGGAAAGCAAGAGACTTTGTTGACGATTTATTAAAGAAGACCAGATCAGTCAAGATCAGTCAGGGGGGATTTGAAAAGATTGTAAAAAATCCAATTTCAAATAAAGTCATTATTGGATTTGTCCTTTTTATTGCCTTGATTCCCGTCTACCTTGTTCCGATTTATTTCTATAACAAATTTTATACCCTTTACGACGGAGTCCTTGCCGGCGAGAGTGTGGTCGATACCGTGCTTGAGAAAAGATACAACCTGACAGTTAACCTGACCAGGATAGTGATGGATTATGGTGAGCACGAGAACAGGATATTCGGCAATGTCATCGCCTCACGCGGAAGAGTACCCGGAAGGGATTTCCAGGAAAGACTGGACGAAATAAAGAAATCGTTCGAAGGCGGCAAAAATACGGCAAAAGGAGATATCTCCTCGGGCATTTTTGCCCTGGCGGAACAATATCCGGATTTGAAACTGAGTCAGAATTACCAGAAATTTTCAGACGCCCTTGTCGATACTGAAAAAGAGATAGCGTTGGCAAGGCAGAAATATGTAGAAAAAGTTGATCTTTACAACGTGGCAATCAGGACTTTTCCCGGTTGTTTTCTAAACCTTTTTTTCAGGTTCAAGGAAAAGCCCATGTTCAAGACTACTGATGTATCGAGGAGTTTTAATCCAATTGGTCATTAGAAATTACTTTCCTATTGTAATTATTTTTCTTGCAACATGTTTGTATGCCGTTTTCGCCGGATACAACCTTGCGACAAGAAGTGGCAACCTGTGTGTTGTGCTGTTTATTTTGGCAAACACCTATATTCC
>JADFZC010000923.1 GCA_015232735.1 Oligoflexales bacterium
CTTTATCTATAATTCCTGTTAATAAACGACCAAAATTAGATATTCAATATTTTGCTGAAAAGTACTGTAAAATTAAAACCGAAGATGGTACTGTTAGAAACATGAAACTAAGAGAATATCAAAAAGATATTTTAGATTTATACACAAAAAACAGCCCTGGGCCTGTGGTTCAACTACGGTTCCCGTTACGGGAAGTCGGCAAAACGCACAAATGATCTCATTCCGGCTGTCACAAGCGAACTGTCCGAAGGTCCTTTCGGTTTCCAGAGGCTGCTTGTAACGGGAAGCTCACCAGTCCCATCGACTATTCACGAGGAACCGCAAATGCAGTTCTATTACGGACTAAAGGCGGATTACGTCCACTTCTCATATTTCTACGATATAGACAGGGTGCTTATCGGGGAGGAATCCTATAAATGGAAATCCGGGGATTTGGGCCAGCATGATGACAGGATGAATGAAATCGACCACGTTTCAGGGGGCTTTGATTACGGCAGCTATGCAATAGGTTTCACGCTGTCGAGCGTTCAGTATGCCATCCGCCATGAGGATTCATTTTTTACGCATCGGGTCCAGATGCCGACGTGGGATCTCGCCTTTCAGGACAGGCGCATTCTGGCCAGATTCTTCGTGGGAAACGCAAACGACATAAAAGAGGAAGAGGGCGGCCGAAGAATGCGGAATAACGAGGATGAACCGGAAGCCATCAGGGAGGCACGGGAAAAACTTGCAAAGATCGAGGCGCTCAAACCGGCTTACAAGGCGAGGATGAGATTCTATCGCTTTAACCTGAGCATGAACTCCCTTCCATTGCAGCCGCTTTTCAGCATGATATACAGAAGTTTGAGATTCTATATCGAGGAGGACCAGAATGGTCTGGGCGAATTGACCTATTCAAGCACGGCTGTCACGGCGTCCATGTATGTTAAATATTCCTTTGACGAGGATCTCGATCTTTCGGGTTATCTGTCTCTCGAAAATCACAGGGCCAAATCCGGGATAAGCTATTTCGAGGAAAATACAAACAAGAATTATCCCAAGGCCGGCATAAACATATCTCTTGCATTTTGACTGGAGGAACCTTTGCGAGGCGCTTTATACTTTATTTTATTATCCTCTATGGCGGCTGCCGCCGTTTCAGGCTGTGAAGGAAAAATAAGGGGGCGCACAGCCACTTTTGTCGATTTCCCGGAAAACGGGCCAGTGGTAACGGCCAATGCCCCGGCGGCGCTTCTTCAGCTTTCACTTGCCGAAAGCGGCCCCAAAATCTGCAGCGAAGAGGGCTGCCCGGCATTGTCGTCCGTACTGACATCCCGCCTTTTTGGAAAAAATGTAAGTTCCATTAAAAGCATGCTTGATTCGATAGACACGCGGATGTCATCCTTTGAAAGACGCATGGCCTTCCATTATGTTCCCTGCCTTGAAAAACAGGGTGTCTGGATGTCGCTTTCCTTCAACAACACCCATGCACTCAATTCCATACTCAACTGCTATGCAGAATATGCGGGGACAGCCAAAACCAAAAACTCCGAAAATGACGGTCAGATCGTTTTCGGCAAATCGGCGACCACCGGCAGATTCTATTTCATAGACCGGTACGCCCCGTATCCTTATGGCAAGAAAGTATCAAACCTGCTGGTAAGTCAGGATTTGAACGGAAATGTCGAATTGTGGCACGCAACATATAACAGCACAAACAGCGTAGGCGCCTCGCTTGCCTATCTCAAATCGACAAAGAACGGCGGCGTAATTGAATTTTCCATGGCGGGACACGGGACGATCGAGGAGAACATGCCGCTCAGCTGCGGAGTTCAGATGAAGTCCAATGCCTCATACCTTTATATTTCAGGAAAACTAGTATCGCCTTCTACCCCGTCCACGGCATCCTGCGATGCCGCTTCATCCGTCAAATACTGCCTTAATGCAAAAAACCTTAATGCCGAGGACATGTCCTCTTGCGAAACAAACGGACTTACCACCTATTCAAGTCCGGCGATAAGTCCATCTGACATCGATCTGGAAGCATGGGAATCA
>JADFZC010000924.1 GCA_015232735.1 Oligoflexales bacterium
AGCTCGGGGCAGGCTTTTGGCAAAAGCGAAAGATCCGGCATAACCACCAAAGATGCTTCACTTCGTTAAGAATGACGAGGCGGTCTCTGATGTTTTTGTATAGATAAATCGCCCCAACCTGTTAAAATGACAACATTAGGTATTTTTACCGAATTCCAAATTCTTTGCGGCAGGAGAATATGCTCAGACACAGATTTACCTCGATATCCGAAGAGACAAGAACATCCCAGAAAGATATTTTATGGGATTATATCAGAGAGACCCTTTTCATTATCCCTGAGAACGACGCCGAATCGATGAGAGCATCGGCCATTCTCCGCGCACTCAAGGTTCCCTACCTTCATGCAAGCACCCAAAAATGGGGGGCTACTCTTGACAAGGAATGGGATAAGATCGATAAATCGACCCTTTCCAAGATCAGAAGGGTGTCCGTCCTGGAAATCCCCGGGCTTGCCAAGTGCAAGGGGGACCCTATCCAGTCTGAGGAAAATATCAAAAATATGGGGCTCATGCTGGATATTATCGATCATCACTATTACGGATGGGTGGACCGCCATAACTCAAAAAGCTCCCTTGAACAGCTGTGCGAACGAATAGGATGGAAAATGGACAAGACCGACACCGCGCTTTCAGTAAACGACAGGTCTTATATTCCAGGCCTAAAAAAAATGGGGTTAACCAATGAAGAAATAAGAGAAATAAGGTATTTCGACCTTCTTTGCCAGGGAAACTCCGCCACCAACAAAAAAAAAAAATTCAGGCAAGCCCAGAAAAAAATGAAGGAACTAACGAGATACGACCGTGAAAACCTATGGGTAATGAACTGCCTTACTGCACACAGCCCATTGATTATCCAGGAGTTATGCCTTCTTTCTCCCGATGGAAAGTCAAACATCCTTGAAATCCGCGCCTCCAAGATTGGATTTTCCGGGGAACCCATTGTTGTTGACAGGCTTCTCGCACTCGATATTGAAGCTGCCGGCTTTGGAAGCGGATATATCTCATATGGGGGAGGCGACGATAACCAGTCAAAATTCTGGGGGCTCAAGACAAAGTCGAAGGAAATCAGGATTCCGGACAATTTGAAGGATATGATTCTAAAAACCATCCTGGAAGTCCTCTCATCAAGCATCAAGGTTTAAACCCTTTTTCCCGCGTCCGGCTTCCATCATTGAGATGGTCTTTATTCGATAATCGCCAAAAAAACCTTTGATAATAAGTTCAAGTTTGATAAAACCTATACCAGACAGGTTTCAAAAGCTGATTTAATAATAATGTCGAAACAACTTTTACTGGTGGCCGTCATTATGAAAATATTCCTAAGTTTCTGCCTAATATTTGCAAGCTCCGTGGCAGTATCTGCCGTCAGGTACGTTACGGATTTGCTCTATGTTCCAATAAGGTCAGGCGCCTCAAATGATACAAGCGTCGTCAAAGTGGTGAAAAGCGGCGATACCCTTACCTTGATTGAAAACGGCCAGGGGGGGTTCAGCAAAGTAAAGACAAGGGAAGGCGACGAGGGCTGGATAAGTTCAAAGTACCTTGTGGATACGCCGGCCGCGAAGGACCAGCTGCCCCAGCTTACAGCCCAGCTCAAATCGGTCAGCAAGGATCAGGGTTCCCTGACCGGCACTATCGAAAAATTGCAGAATGACCTGAAAACGCTCCGAAGCGAAAACGGAATACATCTGGCCCAGAACGAAAAGCTTAAGACCGAAGTTGAAAAACTGAAAAAGATCTCCGAAAGTCCGCTGAAGATCAGTGAAGCCAACGAGGCGCTGAAGGCGGAAAACAGCAAACTTCTTTTGGGTATTCAGGAACTCAAAGACATCAATATAAAACTTGCCGATAATAATAAAAATGAGGGAATGAAGCTTGGTATAGGCTCCGTACTTTTAGGTCTCTGCCTCGGAGTGTTTCTTCCCTACCTGACACCGTCAAGGAAAAGGCAGGCGAAAGGAATAAGATTGAGATAAAGTTTAAGAGCCTGTTGAAAAAGCCGGGAATCAAGGCGCGAGGAGGAGGAAAACCGG
>JADFZC010000925.1 GCA_015232735.1 Oligoflexales bacterium
CATGGCCAAGCTATCTTTGCAGGAAAGGCAAAAGGCATCCTTTTTTTATTTCCCGGGTAATGAAGGCGCCGCTTTTTCACTGTATCCTTTTTCAGGGTCAGAAGAAGCTTCAAAATCATCTTTACTTTACTGAAATATTCGTTTCTGTTTTTTCCTATTTCATCATAAAGATCCTTCGTTGTTATCGGAGGGACCTCCCAGGTCTCCTTATCCTTCAGCCTGAGCGCGCCGCTCTTGCAGACTGGTACACAAACCCCACAGCCGATGCATTTGTTAAGGTTTATAGATATCTCAGCCCTTTTCTGGTCGAAATGAATGGCGCGCATGGAGCAGCGCTTTGCGCAAAGCCCGCAGGTCTTGCAAAGTTCAGACCTAAACTCGACGATATGGTTTGATGCTACAAAATCCCTAGGGGACGGCAGCTGGCTGTACAGTTTTAAAACACCGCAACAACACCGGCAACAGGCACAGACCACCTGCACATCCTGTTCCCCGGTGGTCTGAAGGACCAGCCCGGCCTCCTGCAATGAGCGCATCAGCGAAAGTGCCTCATCCTTTGAAATCCTCCGTCCAAAATCGTGTTTCACGCAATATTCCGACATCTCCCCGAAGGCAAGGCATACCTCCCTTTTGTCTGTCACTTTGCAGGGCTTTTCATAAAGATCCCAGGACTTCTTGCATATGCAGTCGACCACGGAAAGCCCGCCCTGCGAAGATTCGATGAGAGCCTCGATATCCTCGTAGGAGGGAATCCGGTTTTTGACGTTGACACTCTTCTCGATCGGTATCACTCTCATCTGCTGGGGTTTGTTTGAAAGATATTCGAACCCGAACCCGTCTTCCAGATATTTTACAAAATCCTTCAAAAGTCCGAGGCTGAGCCGCGGCCCCTGAAGCTCAAACATGCCAATCATAAGAGGGACAAGCGCGTACTCCTCTCCTCCATCGGTATATCTTACAAAGATGCACCCCTTTGCGGCCATCGCCCTCAGTTTGTCTGCAAGATTCTCATACGTCACCGGCAGTTTTGCGGATATTTTGTCAAAAACCTTCTCGGCACTTTGGTATTCATAACCCAGGGACAGGGCTATTTCAGCTTCCTCTTCATTGAACAGATGCTTAAGAACCTTGATATCTGAACCGGACCTGGCTGCCGGAAAGGCGACCGGAAGCTTGTCAAAATGTTTCTGCAACTGTCTGTAAATCATTTTTCCTCCACTTGGAGCCTACGTAAAAACGGCCGGACTCTACGTTAGAGCCTGTTGAAAAAGCCATGACTCGGCGTTGCTCGTCGCCTAAAAAATCCTCATTTACCAGCGCGTAAACTCCGGTTTTCCTCCTCCTCGCGCCTTGATTCCCGGCTTTTTCAACAGACTCTTAATCGTCGTCGGGCGATCCTCATTTATTGGAATGTAAACAAAAGGTCGCCCTCCTCCTCTCGCATCGGTCCCCCCTTTTCAGGCAGGCTTTCATATAACCGGTCACACGTCGGACGCAAGAAGATCCTCTCCATCGATGCGCCCCGCGGACTTATCCTTCGAAATCTCAGCTTCTTTTCTCGCAAGTCCCTCAAGCCAGATGTTGTAAAGCCACATGCTTATCGCTGACGCGAAGCCTATGCCCATCAGAATAAGCCATCCCATGCTGTTCCAGTACGGATCGAGCATCAAAAGCCCGTTATCCATCTTTACCGCATTGTGGCACATCACCTCGTTAAAAATCGCGGCTCCCGCCGGACCCCCGACAAGAGCGCCGATAGCCATCGGAAGATTGGCATAACCAAGGAAGAGTCCCTCCTGCCCCTTGGGTGCGAGGGCTCCGATATACTCATAGGTGCGCGCCGAGGTGAATAGCTCGCCAAATGCAATCAGCACCACGGTCATGACGATAAATAGCGATCCGACAGGAATCAGACCTTCAAAAGGAACACCGCTTACGCCGTCCTCCAAAAAGTTGGGAACTATGTTTATCATCATTGATATTCCGATTATCACGATTCCGACGATAATGGAATTTATCGGCTTCATCTTTC
>JADFZC010000926.1 GCA_015232735.1 Oligoflexales bacterium
GGAATATAGACATCGGGCCCTGATCTTTCAGGTCTCTATAAAAAAAATATGTTGTCAGAACCTGCTTTTTATAAAAGCCTTTATTTTCCTGCGAAGATATTCGACAGGAGATTGGCCTCATCGACAGTTATCACTCCGCTTGCGATAAGAAGCTGTTTGAGCTGTGCCCATAGCATATCATATGTCATGCCAAGGTAATATGAGAATCTGTCCAGAGGAACCTTGTTCCTGCTGAGTACATATTCACTGGCATGCCTGTAATTGATTTCACTCCATAATTGTGTCAATTCCTCCCTGTTTTCAACTTCAAAACTTGGTTTTTGCGTCAAAGATGCCAAAAGATAAATATTTATCGATACCCAGAGTGAAGTGGCGCGGTTGAACAGATATTTTTCCGGAGCCGCATCAATTACCGAAGGTATCAGCAGTTTCGGATACAGAATATCCAAATGTGCCATGTTGCCTGTCAAAAATGCCAGATTCCAAGTTTCATAGAGGGATACCCACTGCCGTGAAACGATATAATCAATAAATCTGTTGTCACCCACGACCGCAAGGTTTTCAGGGGGATTTATGGCCATTGCAATACCTGTCATCGCATTCAGGTAATAGCCCTTTTTGTTTTCCGCTATCGCGGCTTCAAGGATGTTAAATGTTGTTCCGCTTTTTCGCGCCTGAATCTCCTCAGGTGTTATTGAACCCCTTTCGCGGATTTTGTCATACTCGGCAAAAACCCAGTCCATGGTTTTTGTTTTGATAGGTTCAAAAAGATTTCCCGTAAGATGGTACATGTCAAGCACCCCGCCCATGAAGTCGCTTCGGATTCCAAAAGCCTCTCTCTTTGTCAACAGGTGATTTTCGACCTCGAATGTAAATTGCGGACTTCGCGCCATTTCCTGCGTTAATGCTTCCAGAAGGTATGTATGGTGAACCATTCTTTTTAAGGCAGGGTTATTTCCCTGAATTTTGGGAATCAGGTTTCTGTCAAGTGCCTTGCATAAAAACTCGGAGACTATCGGATGTTTCGTCACAACAGAAAAAGCCACGTGATTGATCATTGGCAATAAAAGGACAGGTTTCTCCAATTTGTCTTCAAGCAGGCTGACGACTGATGGAAGGTCGGCCAGATACATGTCGTGCTGTAAAATATCCATAAAAAGCTCAGGATCCGAAACAGGATATTTGTTGATTCCCAGTCTCTGGACGGTTTCAAAAACACACCTCGCCCATTCCATGTTATTTTTCAGGCTTGCTATGGTTTCATCAGTGGAAGACGAGTCAGCTGTAAGATTAAAGGATGACCTATCCTGTCTCCTGTGCTGATCAGGAGCCTCATTTTTATTGACAGATGAACTGTCAGAACACCCCATATTCATGAATAGCAGGATTGATATCGTCTTGTATCCAATGTTTACAAATATTTTTTTCATTTTTTGTCTCCCGAATAAGGTTTCTCATTTCCGCCAGATTTATCGTTCAATTCGGGTAACAATTTTAATTTTAAATAAAACAAAACCGGCCCCATTTTTAAGATGGGACAAAATAGCGATTTCAAAGAGTATTTGGCATACACTTCAGATCGATCTTCCCTGACTTGATTTCAATGTACCGTTTAAATATTTAACGGAATAGGAAATGCGGAACTTTAGATTCTTGTAAACCCGGCCCTGAAGGACCGGGTGTCCAGTCAGGAGAGGCTTTAAACCTCTCCTGATTTTGGTTAGCTTGAACTACCTCGCCCTGAAGGACGAGGTTTCCTTAAACTTGATGAAAATTTGTTCAAAAGGCCGTCCGGCCTGGGCGACGGAGCGTCATTTCTACCTGTTTTAAGGAGAGCATTTTTTTCAATCCTGAATTTAATATGTTATACAGGAACTGTCGAAAAAAATATGGACATTAAAACGATGTTAATGGAACAGACTGGATTTTCATCTGATAATCGGATAAAAAATATTAGGCCTTTCAAGGCTTTTCCCCCAGTGTTTATGCAATATGAAAGCGGCCACATAAAGGAGCGGGAAAATCTTTTAA
>JADFZC010000074.1 GCA_015232735.1 Oligoflexales bacterium
AGCTTCGCTTGCCAGGATACGTCTGCTGGCGCTTTCGCGCCAGCGACTAACTAAAGCAGCCAGGCCATCTGCCAGTAGAAACTTCCACCAAGCTAAACCCAGTGTTCCACAGGAAAAAAATCCTGGGAACCGTAATCCTGGAGTGAATCTAAAAAAAGCGGCAGCAAAAGCGCCATATCTCTTTGTCCAGTTAATAGCTCTTCCTATTGCACTGGCAAATCTTTGCATAAATTGCATGGACAGAATCCTATCGCCATAGGTTCTTCCTAACCAGAAAACTAAAACATCCGCTAAAAACACAGAAAAGAAAGCGATAATCGATGTCATATAAACATCAAGAGGTTTTGCGCTCTCATATGGGGGTGGAAAAAGATCTGGCCGAGAACCCATGTAACAGACCATACCAACGCTTACGAGCATGATCTCTTCAGGAACAGGAAGTCCGAAACTTGCCAAAATTGATATTATAACAATACCGCTATAGACAAGCCACGGCTCATAAGCGTACTGTGAAAACCAAAGTATAATTTCATTTTCCGAAAAACCCATACTAATGACTCGATTTTGCTATGATCATTTTGAAAAATCATGGTCTGATCTATTATGTCATTGAATCTGAAATTCTTTATTTGATTTATTTTCTCATTTTCAATCAACAAAGAAACGACCCGTAATTAGTCGCTGGCGCTTTCAGTGCCAGCAACGTATCCTGGCGAGCCTTAGCTCGCATAGGATCTGTTGTAACATGCTGATATTTCGTGACAGATACTTCGTCTTTAGGGCTCTGGATACGTCTGCTGGCGCTGAAAGCACCAGCGACTAATTATCGAAAGTGTATCTCAACTTATTAGAGGGCGGCCAATACCATTATCCCGCTTAAGCATTCTAAATGTTAGCTGATCATCGGTACTTTTAATAGAAAAAGGATAACTTAATTTTTTCTTTGAATTCTTCGGATTGAGATTAGTTTTGTTATAGACTACTAGCAAACGTGTCTTCTTAAAACGTGATAAAACTTTTGAGCCAAGGATACTTGCTACTTCCTTATGTTCCTCTAGAAATTCATGGGTATCCTTTGCGTTCTCTTCAACGCACAGGTTTTCTTGTCTATTTTGGCCAAAAAGAGTAATATCTAACAGCAATATAAAGAGTAACAATCGCTGAAGAACCAAATTTGACATCATTTCACCTTACATTATTCAATATCGAAGCTAATCTCAAATTGACCAGGCATATCTGTTTTATAAAAGAATCTCTGGTATTTTCAATATATCCAGATAAAATATGAAATCATTCTTTTTTTGTACAATATACATATTATCCATTATTTCCCGCTTCCTAACCAAAGTCGATTAACAATTTGTTGAATGTAATCAAGGACGCCTTTTATCCCATTTCTATTGATATACTCAACAATTGATGACAACAAAGGAAGAAACATTATAAGGACTATAATTGCGATTATAATGAAAGCTAATCCAATAATAACAAGAACCGCTAATAATTTTTTATTATTTAGGAGCGATAGCAAAATCTGCCGATGACGACTATGATGAGTATCAGAATAATGGTTACTGTTGAATATGACATGTTTTTCATGGTCATCGTGTGGGTGCTTACGTGAATGAGAATACCCATTATCCCATTCATGCTTGTCATAATGGCGGTCGTGATGGCGATCTTTATGTTTTCCGAATAGGTCGAAAAAATCATCACCCATACACAAATATCTCCATAATAAAATATCAAAATTACTTTCGTTTTTTAGAAGATAGAGATTATCTTCATTTAGCTTAAAAGAAAGTATACGCTTTCTTTTATTATAAATTGTTAAGAATTATAGCAAGAAGTTCAAATTATTTTTGAATTAAATGAATCGGCTCCTTTTTTGGGATAATCTATCTTGAATCATTCAAATTCGTTAGCTATTTTAAAAAACCCTGCAATATTGTGGAAATTCACCCGGTTAATATTCATACAAGACAGACATTGAACTTGTGATTGGCCGCTAAATCTTTTTTTTAATAAACCGATTCAACAGTTGACAAAAAAAATATCTTTAAGGAGAGAAAAGATATGAGATCAATGATCTGTTTATTCATGTCCCTTTTTTTGATTTCCATAACATCCTGCGGAACCGACAGCGGTTCAAAAAAGAAAAAACCATCGAGAAAAGGAACACAGACAGGACAATCCGTCACTACCGACAAAAATCCCATTTCAAAAAATGAAGCTGATTCAACCCTCAAAAAACCCGTCATTTTCAAGATAAAAACGATGATACTCGGAAGTAGCGCCTCGCTTGCGCTGTCTGATGCTGAAAATTTTCTGATACGGCTTGAAGGATGCTCATCGGGAAACAAGGGGGAGGCAACAGGTCAAAATCCATATCTTTACATATATCAAAACGACCAGGGATGTCTTGCAAAACTGATAAATTTCTCCTCCGGAGCCATCACATGGACTTCTTCGGCATCAAATCCCTTTTCAACCTATCAGGACGGAGAGACAGCCATCTTCGTAAACGAGCAGAACAGCACTTCCTCCATGCAGGTTACCGTGATATCCCAAATCAAGTATCCCCTGACCGACTCAAGTGAAATCTCCTATTCATACAAAGGACTTTCAAAGGGAGAGGATGTCAAGGCGGGAAAAATGGAAATCGGAAAGTCCAAAAAAGTCAAGACATCAGGCCAGAACGCCCCATCTTATAAGATAAGTACGCTTACTTTCAAAGGTACAAGTAGTGCAGGTGCCGGAATATTTGTTTTCGACATGGAATGCACTGCCACTATTACACAAAATGGCTCTGAATATTATTGTTCAGGCGATGCGATATCCGCAATACACTACAGGCTTGTAGAAGATACATATAACAGTTCCCCTGATTACAGTGCTTTGAAAAGCATATGCAGTACAACAGATCCGGGGGTGGATGTATCAAAAGAAATTAAACAATCGTCACAAACTTTTAAAGGCGGTTTCTTTACAAAGGAACTCCTGGGGCCAAATCAGATGTACAGCCATCCAAACATGCTCCTGATTCTTGACATAGGATGTGAGTCATTTCAATATTTCAATATCGATCTCACAATGTAAGCCACTAAAATCACTGACCGCAAATGCCTGACGCAGAGAATCTCCCCCCTTAAGTTTCAGTAAAACTCAATCTCATTCCAGGAGGTTTACGCCAGCCGGCGCATGCTGCCAGCGGTTTTCGCACAGCTTAGGCCTTACTTTTCAATAAAAAGAATAACACCCTGCCGAATGATTGAGCTATAATAAATATAAAATGCAGAGAAAGGATTTTTTAATGGGTTCAAAATATAATATTCTTTCTGTCCTGACAGTCATGGAGACTCTTCTTCTTTTGACATCATGCAAAATCCCGAAGGATAACGTCAAAAGCCAAAACATCCAGACGACAAATTGCCAGCCAGGCGAGAGCTGCGGTGAAAATGCAAACGCTGGACAGCTCATAAGACCATGCGACCTGATTCCCGAGATAGTTTTCGGACCTGAAAAGACATCCCATCCGGATTGGGCCGAAACCGTCTGGTACGAACCCTCGGACTCCTTAGGACAGGTACTTTTCGATAAAAATGGCATCCACTTCAAGGGAATACAATCAAATCTCCGATCAGGTTTCAGGAAAAATCTGGGAAATACAAACGTCTCGGAATGTCCCACGCTCATGCTTAGAATGAACCTTACAGTAGAGAAGCAAACCCTGGAGGGAACGGGAATAGACGGCAGAGAGGCGCCGGTTGCCGTAGCCATATCCTACACTGACATAAACGATGTCACCCATTCCACACTGAACGCATACAACACCGGCGAGCCGGACGACAGAAAAACCACGAGATTTTTCTGGCGGGGATTCTATTATGCAGAAAAGGGAGACAACAAGGAATTCGGCATAAAGGTGAACCAGAATGAACCCTTTGATTTTGCCTTCGATCTTATGACGCTCGATCCCAAGCCTAAGCTGATGCACTACCTTGTGATTGAAGGCAGCGGATGGAAGGAAAGAGAAGGGTTTGTATCGAAGCTGTCGCTGACAGGTTCAAAATAAGGCTATTGGACAGACTCTAACCTGCGCTTTTAAGCTCCGCATGTTTGAAGAAAGCCACGCTTGGATTATATTTTGGAATATCAAGTTCAAAACAGACCCCTCCGCCGACAACCGGACAGATCGATATCCTGCCGTTTCTGGCCTCCACGGCACGTTTCACCGCGGAAAGTCCAAGCCCATGGCCCGATATCGCGGTTTTAACCTCCTTGGTGCTGAGTCCCTCAAGAAAAACCAGATTCATTCTTTCCCCTGCCGACATGCCGTCAAGCATTCTCTGGGTAATCAGCCCCTTCTCGACCGCTTTTCGTGAAAGCTTTTCGACGTCGATGCCTCTGCCATTGTCTTCAACCCTTATCACAATGCTTTCGTAATTATCGACAAACTGAAGCCTTACAATCCCGTCAGCCAGATCAGTATCGGCGGAAGATTTAAAGATTATGCCATGATCGATCGCATTTCTTATCAGATGAACCAGATTGTTCAGTATGTCCGACATGTGATCCGGATTCACCCTGATATTTTCGCCTGTGATTTCAAAGGTCATCTTTTTGTTAAGTTTTTCAGCTATCCTGTATGCCGAATCCTTGACAGGCGCGATAAATTCCGAGACAGGCCTTGTCTGTATGAAATAAAGCCAGCCGACCAGCCACTCCCTGAAGCCCTCAATCGAAATATGTTCGATGGATTTCTTAAAGAGATTTATGATGCTGTCTTCAGTTACATTATAACTCTTCTCATGCCTCTCCACCGCCCAATGTATGCTTGAAGCATTGACATTCAAAAATTTGTTGAAAACACTTTCTATCCCATCGATATCACCCTGGGCTATCACATCCCTGTTCTCCGCCTGATTTATCCTGAGGTTCAGGTCATCCAGAAAAAACGACGATGCGTTTCCCTTAAGCGTGTGAAGGGCTATCCTGAGCTCGATATTGCGCCCTTTTCTTATATATTCCCGCATCAAACCAATTTGTTCCACGAAATCGCGGCAAAAGGTTCTGAACGCCTGGGCATGTTTAAGGATATGCAGGAGAGTGGCGTTGTTCCTGGTCTCAAGTTGGGCCAGATACAGATCAGTCTCGTCTATTATGGTGATTAAAAGCGCACGGACAGCGTTCTCATTATTCCTTACCACAGACGCGCAGATCGTCAGCATCCTGTCCCTGACCTTGTGGTTTCTTGGTATCTGCCTGAGCGTTACTTCCACAGGAAGTGCATCATCAAAGACCTGATCTATGGCGGCTTCAAACACAGCCCTGTTATGGCCCGCCAGATTCAGGATATCCGAAATATCAGGCCCGTTTTTTATCTCATCACCGAAAAACCTCTCACAGGATCTGGAATACCCGGGCTGAACCTTCCGGCTTCTTTCGATCAGCAGAAATCCGGAATCGACATGGTCGAGAATCGTTTTGATCGTTTCGGTTCTCTCCTGAACGAGAGTTTCGACATGCTCAATATGCAGGGTAAGCTGCTCATTAAGTTTTTGAATCTGTCTTCTGGCCTCTGCCCTGATCAGGTTAACCCTGTAACCAAGCGCAAGAGAGAGGATGACCACCTCGATAGCCCCTCCGGTAAGAGGTATCCACTCAAGAAGATAATGGCTCGGGATGACGCCTGCGATCTTCAGAGCAGTCGCAAAAGTGCCCGTCAAAATAGTGAACCAGCCTATGACATAAAAAATTGCGGGTTTATATCCCTGAAAGGCCCTGATTATCCCCAGCATTATTATTATCGGCATCATTATTACAGTGCAAAGCTCCGTAAGCCTGGTTCCTATCATGTAATCATTAAAATATAGGACCAGCCCATTAACTGTGAGAGGCAGAAGCCATAATTTCATTGTGAAATGGATCTTGCGATATTTGGGATCAAAATTTAAAAACGCCCTTGCAAAAAGCAAAGCTGTAAGCGAAGTGAAATTTATCGCCAGAAGATATCCCTGGTTCATGAACCAATTGTAATCGACATCTGGCGCAAGATACAGTTCCACGCCGTGAATTGTCGATTGCGACCACATGAGGCTGAGGATGTACAAAATATAAAAAAGGTAGTCCTTTGTGAAGAACGAGATATAAAGGAAAAAGTTATACCCCAGCATTACAATTATGAATCCGAAAAGAATCCCTAACGCCACATATTCCATCATTGCGTAATGATAGAAATTCTTCTGGCTCCAAAGAAAAAGGGTCAGCGTCGTCAGTCCCTCGGTTCTGACACTGAGGAAAAAAGTGCTCTGCCCAGGCGGAACAGAAAGTTCAAAAACCGGAAACCTGTGCCTTACAGGCCTTTTATTGAACGCGACATGATCGCCAAGGGTGATACTGCTGTAGGAACCGTCAATCGCTGGAGAATAGAGCGTAAGATAGTCAATAAACGGATACCTGTTTTCAAGAAGCAGAAGCCTCGTGCCCGCTCCCGGGTTGTAAAAGTCAATCCTCACCCATATTGTGGCTTTTGTCTGACCCCAGGTCGGGTAATCTTTTTCCGACTCGTAAAATTTGCTGTCGAACCTGCCTTTCACTATGTCATCGATGCTGGAGTTCTCGGTATCCTCCAATAATTTGACCCTCCTGGAAATCAAGAGCGCATCATACGCGCTCCTGTCCAGGGTTATCAGATTCTCTCCTGATGGGTCCGCCAGGGACGAAGTTGCATGCGCGGCAAGGAATATCAGTGCCAACGCGGAAAAACGGATTATTGTAAATTTCATTGAGTCATATAAAATCAAACCAGACCCCTCTTTTTGAAATCTTATGATTCACATGACAATATGACGACTTAAGCAGTGCATAAAGATATGGAACAATATAATGATATCATGCAAAGGGGGTGTGACCGATGGGCAGAAACTGCCCATGATGTTTTTGACAGTGAGGGAGCAAGACCGTCACTCGGTCTCCGAGAGAACAACCTTCAATTCAAAAAGAATTCCCTCAAGTATCTCGCCGGATTCGATCGTGACACCAGACGGGGATACATTTCCGGCCCTTAAAATATCGGGCAGAACCCCCTTCAGGATATCCTGGTCCCCTTCGGAAACCTTTATCTTCAGCGAGGCCACGGGCCACCTAAGATTCTTCTGGTTCTTTGTCTTTTCGGCACGAATCCTTGCGACCACCTCCTCAGCAAATGTGAATGTCTGATCTGAAACCTTGTCGAAAAAGTCATCCGGCAGGCGCTCCATTATTTCAATATCGGAAGGCCACGTATTCTTATGGACCGTCCTGTGCTTTTCGGATGCCTCCTTCCACGAGAATATCTCCTCGCACAGGTATGGGAATGTCGGAGCGAAAAGCCTGATAAATACGCTTATGGAGAAATTGAGCGTTACAAGCGCCGAAAGCCTCTCTTCATCATCGCCCTTGTACGCCCTGACCTTCACTATCTCAAGATAGTTGTCGCAGAATTTCCAGAACATGTCTTCGGTAAGCTGCAAGGCGCCGGCATAATCGAGATTCTCGAAACTTCTGGTGGCCGTGGTGATCATAGAGAGCATCTTCCTGATCCATATCCTGTCGAGCATTACGCCTGCCCTTTTGAGGTCACCGATTATTGAGCTGTCAACCCCCTCAGTCTGGCTGTATACGAATTTCGCGGCGTTGAAAAGCTTATTGGCAACCTTGCGGCCTATCTTAAACACTTTCTCGTCAAAGGCGGTATCCATGCCCAGCCTTGCCCTGGCTGCCCAATAACGAACTGCATCAGCCGAAAAATCTTTCAGATACTGCTCCGGCGTGACTACATTGTTCTTTGACTTGCTCATCTTCTTTCTGTCAGGATCGAGTATCCAGCCGCTTATGGCAATCTCATGCCATGGCACCTGGTTTTCATGAAGATAGGCCTTGACAATAGTGTAAAAGGCCCATGTTCTTATGATCTCGTGCGACTGCGGCCTCAGGTTCATTGGAAAAAGCCTTTCATGCCTAGTCTCATTTATTCCCCAGTGGGACTCCACCTGCGGGGTAAGCGACGATGTGGCCCAGGTATCCATGACGTCCGTTTCTCCAAGAAATCCGTTCGGGGCGTTTCTCTGGGATTCATTGTACCCTGGCGGGACGTCCACCGTCGGGTCCACAGGCAGCGTATCAGCACTTGCGAATACAGGCTCCGCGTAACTGGGCTCCCCGTTTTCGTTCAGACGATACCATACAGGAAACGGAACGCCGAAATATCTCTGCCTTGAGATGCACCAATCCTGGTTAAGCCCTTCAACCCAGTGCACATAACGGTTTTTCATGTGATCCGGATACCACTTTATCTTTTCCCCCTGCATTATGAGCTCTTTTTTATGATCCAGGATTTTAATGAACCATTGCCGGGTCGATATTATCTCGATCGGCCTCTCGCCCTTCTCGTAAAACTTTACGGGTCTGACCGTCTTTTCCGGTTCGCCCACCATGGATGGTTTCCCGTAAAATCCGAGCGAAGGCTCCCTAAGAAGCTCCACGCATCTTTTTTGCGCCTGAAGAACCGTCTTTCCCTGGAGCTCCCGGTAATTCTGATTCGCCCTCGCAGGGTCCTGCGAATGGAAAGGGTGGGAGCCGAAATTCACATCCAGAAGCCGGCCGTTCCTTCCTATCACCTGCCTGATCGGAAGGTTGTTGTTTCTTTTCCAGAAATCGACATCCGCATTGTCCCCGAACGAACAGATCATGAGGATACCGCTTCCCTTCTCGGGATCGGCGTGCTCCGACGCCATGATAGGAACCTTCGCATGAAACAGCGGTGTCTCGGCATGAGAGCCGAAAAGCGCCTTGTATCTCACGTCATCCGGATGAGCAACCACGGCTATGCACGCGGCAAGCAGCTCCGGCCTTGTCGTGGATATTATGAATTCCCTGATGCCGGTTCTCTGGGCATCGTCATCGGAAACCTTGAAACGCAGATGGTGGTAAAACCCCTCTTTTTCCCTGTCTTCAAGCTCCGCCTGCGCCACCGCGGTCTTGTAATCGACATCCCAATAGGTCGGGGCCTCAAGCGAGTAAGCTTCACCCTTGTTGATGAGATCAAGAAAGGAGAGCTGGGATATCTTCCTGCAATGGCTGTCTATCGTCGCATATTCCAGGGTCCAGTCCATGGAGAGTCCCAGATGCCTGAAAAGCGCCTTGAAAACCTCCTCGTCCTGGAGAGTCAGCCGGGAACACGCCTCGATAAAATTCTTTCTTGAGACGCTCTCCGCCGCATCGCTTTTCTTCCTGTCCGCGGAGGGTTCCCAGTTTTCCATGTAGTGGAGGTTGAGATCGCACTGGATCTGATAGACATTCTGCACCCGCCTCTCCGTCGGAAGCCCGTTGTCATCCCACCCTATGGGATAAAAAATATTTTTTCCTGCCATCCTCTGGTAACGGACAATGAGGTCGGTCTGGGTATAGGAAAAAACGTGTCCCACGTGAAGGCTTCCGCTCACTGTCGGAGGGGGTGTGTCCACAATATAGGTTTCCTCACGCCCTCTCATGGGGTCCCATTTGTAAATCCCCTCATCTTCCCAAAATT
>JADFZC010000927.1 GCA_015232735.1 Oligoflexales bacterium
TTCGAGGAGATGAAAAGATCGCTTGAAGCCAAGGATGGATTGAGACAGTCGGCCTGAGGAAAATGTTTTATGGATAAAATCAGAAACAAAAATTTTGTCATTGCAGCGGCATTCACGCTGGCAATGCTGATTTTGTCCTTTGCGGATTTCAGTCAAAATCGTAAAAAACTGGACATTCTTGTGTATGATGGCTCCAAAGGGGAATTTTCGGCACAGGAAATTTTTGAGAAAGACTCCGCAAGCTGGAAGAAATTCAGTTTAAGGAACAGTTTTGAAAATTTTCGCAAAGCATCGGAAAACGGTCAAAAGTGGTTCAAGACGGAAATTCGAAATGACAGCAAGGTCGGGCGTGATCTTGTCATTCAATTCGGATATCCGCATATAGCTGAAGCGGAGTTTTTCAGGGAAAAAAACGGGCATTTGGAAAGTGTCTATACAATTGGCAACACAAGGAGTTTCATTGATTCAAGACAGTTGTTCGGCGATCATCAATATGTCTTCAGGATGACAATATCAGAAAAGGACAAGGCCGTCCTCTATATCAAAGTCAAAACGGACGGGCTTTTGAGAATGCCGGTATATGCATTTGACGCGGAAGATTACGAACTGAATGTGCTTGAAAATCTTCTTGTACTCGGAATCTATTTCGGCGGACTTGTTTCGCTTGTTCTTTTCAATCTCATACTTTTTTATTCGACCAGGGACAGGACCATTCTGGCATATGTAACCTACCATTTTATTTTGCTGGTTTTTCACTTTTTTTATACTGGCCTGAGCAGGGCATTTCCGGTGAGACTCGCCAATTCCGCCAGTTTTATGGTAATGGGACACCTGGTTTTTGCCTTTATCTATTTCGCCATATCCTTTATAAGGCGTTTTCTGGATCTGTCCAGGATAAATCCGACGATAAACCGCGGCACTGTCGTTTTGCAGATTCTGATTGTATCCATTGCCCTGTCTTCCGTTATAATCCCCAGCGGTGCCTTTTTTATGTGCGCATTTTGTTATCTTGTGATCAGCATACTTTTCTGTGCATTTTCTTTCAGCACTTTGTCGGGAAACAGGAACATAAAAACATTTTTTATTGCCTGGTCGGGAGTCATTATCGCAGTCAGCATTCATTTGATGTCTGACATGCAGATCATTCCCTCAAACAGCCTCACGGAGAGCGTAAATTTTTTTGGGATATTATGGGAGGCGATTTTTATTTCAAAAGCGATAGGAGATAAGATCAAGGATATGGCGGAAGCCAAACAGATGGTAAGAACCAGGCTGATGAAGGAGGATAATCTGCTTGAATTCAAGGGGACTGAGAGCGTTTCATCAAGCCTTATGAAGCGGAGGGTGACCATCCTGTTTCTGGACATAGTCGGGTTTTCGATCATTTCAAGCAAGATCGGCACACACAGGACATTTTCATTCCTTTCAGCGTTCATGGATTTTGTCGCTCAAACAATACGGAAATTCAATGGTACGATAGATCGTTCTCTTGGAGACGGTATACTGGCTGTTTTCGGGGATGGTGAGTCGGAAGGCGGAACTTCAAACAGTATCGACCGCGCTTTCATGACAGCGGTTGAATTGCAGGATTTCACAATAAGCAGGTACAATATGATGCGAAATATCAAGGAAATGCCGATGCTCCTGAGAGTCGGAATACATATCGACGAAGTCCACATCGGAAACATGGGTAATGAAGACAGGGTTGATTATACCATGATTGGGCGTGGTGTCGGTTTTGCAAGCCTTCTTGAAAGCTCGTGCAATCCATCACGCATAATGCTTAGTCATGACGCGAAGGCCTGTCTTGACAGGAAACATTACAACGAGATTGCTATGCATCAGATTTTTATCAAGGAGAGACATAAAAATGAATATATAAAGGCTTTCGAGTATGATCCGCATTTCTACAAAAATGAAATAGTTCACAAGGCGATTGAAAGGCATCTGGACTTCATAGAAAGAAAAACGACGGATGACAGGATAATATGTCATTCGGACACCAATATGAAACTCTCTTCGTGTTT
>JADFZC010000075.1 GCA_015232735.1 Oligoflexales bacterium
AAAGATTGAAACTCCAAGAGAGTGCATATGCGAATGAAGTTTGCCTAGAGCCGCCTAATTCCAGCGATTTTTCACGCCATAAAAACCTGATCTGCAAAATTGTCAAGACATGCATTATTTCACTGCTTTTTTCTTCGCATTCAAAACTAGTTGTGGCAAATGACCGTGCTGACAGCTCTTCGATGATTTTTTTGAAAAGCGGTATTGAAAAATATGATATTGGCAAGGAAGTAGAATATATTGAAGATAAAAACGGGACGATTGCCGTCAACGATATATCATCACCAAAAAGCGAAAATTTGTGGAAAAAAAGCCTGTGGAACATTCCAAATTTTGGTTATACGGATTCAGTCTATTGGTTCAGATTCAAAATTAAAAATGAAAACCCTATATCTGAAGAGTGGCTTTTGGAGCTTGCTTTTCCCATAATAAACGAAATCGATTTTTATTACTACGATCAAAACAATTCGCTTCAGAGCATAAAAACAGGAAATATATTCCCATTTGAAAGTCGCAGATTTAATTATATCAATTTTGTTTTTCCGGTGCTGATCCCCAAAAATACGGAAAAAACATTTTTCCTGCGGGGTGGAAGCAACGGTTCGATGCAATTTCCCTTCATATTATGGACATCAAAAAAATTCGCAGAATCAAAAAATCATGAATACGCGATTCAGTTTTTTTATGCCGGAATTCTTTCAGTTATTATTCTTTACAATGTTTTTCTGGCCATCAGTTTGAAAAACATAGTCTATTTTTTCTACGTGCTTCATGTTTTGACACTGCTTGTCCTGCAAATGTCACTTCTTGGTTTTTCCTCGCAGTTTTTCTGGCCCAACATTCCCATTCTTTCAACCAATGGTATAGCATTCATGCTTGGCGCAGCCGCCCTGTCCTTTTACCTTTTTTCAGTTGTTTTTCTTGAATTAGGGAAATTTGAGAAAAAGCTTTATAAGGCAATTATGATCTTGCCTTTATTTCTAATAGTTGACATGGGCATATCATTTTTTATCGAGTATAGGCCGGCAGTTATTTCCGCCATTCTCATCGGTTCATTTCACCTTTTATTCATACTTGCTGTTGCAGTATATCATGCTTATAAGGGAGACAAATCTGCCAGATTTTTTCTATTAGCCTTCACGCTCTTCATTCTCAGCGCCTTTTTGACCGCTTCAAGACACTCAAATATTTTTCCAATAAATTTCATAACACTATATGGGTTTCAAATAAGTTCACTAATCAGCGTGACATTATTTTCAATCTTTCTTGGCAATAAACTCAAACACAATACTATCATATCAAAAAACAGAATTGATATTTTATATAAGAAGCTTGAACAGCTGAATGCAAATTTGGAGGAAAGAGTTAAAGAACAAACTCATGAGCTGAGAACGGCATATGAAATGCTAAAGACAATGGACCGGCAGAAAACCACATTTTTCCAAAATATCTCACATGAAATCCGAACTCCTCTCACACTAATAATGTATCCAATTGAAAATATATTGAAGATTATGCCGGATAACCGGGATGCACAGATAGCGATGAAAAATTCCAAGCGCCTTCTGCGACTGATAAACCAGCTCCTTGATTTTCAAAAGCTGACTTCTGAAGGCATAAAAATAAAACTTACCCCGATAAATATTTCAGTGTTTCTGACTGCCTGTTCACAGTATTTTGAATCACTCTGTAAAAATAAGAATATTCATCTTAATATTGATTTCAATAAAAATGAGAAAATATATGTCCTGGCGCAAACCGATGCACTGGAAAAAATATTATTCAATTATCTGTCAAACGCAATCAAATTCTCAGGTGAGGGACGAGTCATTAAAATCACTCTGAACGCAGAGGGGAGTGATGTTGTCTTAAAGGTGAAAGACAATGGCCCCGGTATTACAAAGGAGAACCAGAAGAAATTATTTCATATATTTTCCCAGATTGAAGACAGGAAATCTGAAAACTCCCAGAGTACGGGGATTGGGCTTGCACTTGTAAGAGAACTGACCGAGGCGATGAATGGCCAGGTTTTTGTCGAGAGTCTTCCTAACCATGGAAGTACATTCGGTGTCAGATTTCCACGATTTCATCCTGACCTTCCGGTATTCGACATGCTTATAATTGAAGATGACATCGAGTTTATAAATGATCTGTGTAATGAGCTGAAAGGGGTTGGAATATCTTTCAGAACTGCCATGACAATTGAGGAAGCAAGAAAAGTTTCCAACGAAAACAGGTTTCACTGTTTGCTGTGCGATCTTTACCTTCAGGAAGATGACATGACGCAGTTTCTGATTGAGATGGCGCGTACTCTGTCCGGAACCAACAGGCTTTTATTGACTGGTGACTGTCAAATCGTGGACATTGACAAAATCATCAACGAAGCCAAAGTGAAGAAAATATACATAAAACCAGTCAACTCGGCGGATCTCATTAAAGATTTGAAGAAACTTTTGAAAGAGGAAAGCCTGACAATAGGATCTGAGACGGACTTATCAGAATACAGGCCAAAGTCAGGCTATATCACTGAAGATCACAAGGATGAAAGAAACCTGGACGACGAAAACAGCAGGCAGCTTTCAGGAGAAGGACGGCTCATCCTTGTTGTTGATGATATAAAGGATGTGAGAGATCTTATCACAAATACGCTGAAGAGAAAGTCTTATCGTTTCATAACTGCACGCGACGGCCAGGAAGGGCTGGCGATGGCAAAAGAATACAAACCTGATTTGATTTTAGTGGACTGGATGATGCCGAAAATTACCGGAATCGAAATGATAGAGAAGATGGCGACGGACGATGTGCTTAAGGCAATACCTACCATCCTTCTTACGGCAAAAAGTGATGAAGAAAGCAAAATAATGGGAATTAAAAAGGGTGCACATGCATACCTCAGCAAACCATTTGATGAGTTGGAACTGATTTGCACTATTGAAAACCTGATACATCTAAAAGACGGAGAAGAGAAAATAAGGGAGTTGAATGCAACTTTAACAGAGAAAGTTCTCAAGAGATTCCTTCCCCACAAGCTTGTGGATGATATATGTAACGGAACAAAAACATTGGAGGATGAACCCAGGTTGATGGAGATTACCATCATGTTTGCAGATATTTCCGGATTTGCAGCAACATCTGAAATATTGGGCCCCAAAGTAATATCAAAACTTCTAAACCTGTTTTTCGACAGGATGACAGAAATAATTTTTGGCTACGGAGGAACCGTGGACAAATTTATTGGTGACGGGATCATGGCGATTTTTGGGGCGCCGGAAGAGATGAATGGTGAAACCCAGGTAAGAGAAGCAGTCAAATGTGCGTGTTCCATGCAAAAAGCCCTGAGAGAGTTCAACAAGGAATGGAAAGAGGCATATGGAAAAGAATTTTTTATGAGAGTTGGAATCCATAAGGGAACAGGAATTGTAGGCTCCTTCGGAGGTGAGAAGAGGTCGGAATACACGGTGATAGGTCCAGTGGTAAATATGGCCGCCAGAATAGAAAAGGCAGCCACACCAGGAGAGATATTCTTTTCCAACAGCATAAGAGACAACCTACCGGAGAAAGGATGGAGCAAAGTCGGTGTTTTTGACCTGAAAGGAATAGGTGAGACTCTGATTTTTAAGATTGACGAGAGCTGCCTTGATATGGAAGCGATAGAAAATCCAGCAAAAAACACTGGAGCAGCCTAATATCCGGATTTTGAAAGCCAAAGCACAATAAGCCGAATTCCATTAAAAATTTGAATAAAAGCGCTATATTTTTTCAAAATTGCCAAAGCAGATTTCGGACCGTTTCTAACAATTCCACCATATTTTACCGATAAATATTCATCATTATTACAATAATAAGGATCATTCAGCATGAGAATCCCAAAAATACTCCTTACCACCATTTTGGCTTTTTCACACACCACAAAGGCGGCTGATGCCATCGTGATTGAACCGAAAGGCACGGAATATCAAATCGGGGAGAATGTCGATTATTTTGAAGATATCCCGGGAAAGATAACTATCGATGAAGCGGCCTCCTCGTCGATGGATGAAAAGTGGATAAAAAGCAAGGTTTCGGTTCCAAATTTTGGATTTACACCCTCGGTTTACTGGCTAAGATTCACGATTGACAGTGAAAAAATAAGCCAAAACAATAAGGACTGGCTCCTTGAAATCTCATATCCCGCCCTTGACCTGATAGAGCTATACATACCCGGGCCTGATGGAAAGTTTGAAATGAAAGACACAGGGGATCATTTTCCTTTCAGCCACAGGGAAATAGAAAATCATAATTTTCTGTTTAGCATGCAGCTGTCTGGAAAGCAGACCTTCTATCTTAAATGCGCCACCACCGGATCGATGAAAATTCCAATGAAACTTTGGGAATCGAATAAATTTAACGTAAAAAACAACAGGGAGGTCCTGGGATTCGGCTTTTTCTGCGGCGTCATTATCGTCATGATGCTGTATAACGCATTTCTTTCGATAACAATCAGGGATATCAACTATATCTATTACATAGGCTACATAGGCCTCTTTCTGGGTTTCAACATGTCTCTCCAGGGAATAGCATATCAATATCTCTGGCCAAACAACATATGGATAGGCAACTACAGCATCCCGATATGCATGTACGGATCTGCGACATTTGCGCTTTTTTTCTCGCGAAGCTTCCTGCAGACGCCAAAGCTGACCCCTTACCTCAACAAGCTTATTACGCTTCTGATTGCATGGGGAATTCTTGGCCTTGCAGCTGTTCCGTTCCTCTCATACAAACTCACCACTGCCGCCAGTACGTCTTTGTCATTCTGTCTCAACGTTGTACTTATGACGGCCGGTTTTGTCCTTCTTAAACGCGGATACCGCTCCGCAAGATTCTATCTTATCGCGTTTGCCGCCATGTGGATAGGAATGGCGTCAAAGGCTCTTCAGACACTGGGAATAATTCCTGTCAATTTCATCACGGAAAGCGGAATCACCATAGGATCCGTAGCCGAGGTCATACTGCTGTCTCTCGCGCTTGGTGACAAGATACGCCACGAACAGATGAAGGCTCAAAAGGAAATAGAAGATCTTAATGCCAACCTTATAGAAAAGGAAAAGGCCAGAACGACATTTTTCCACAATACATCGCATGAGCTTAGGACTCCTCTAAATGGCATTATCGCATTTGTTTCCCTTTTACTGAAACAGCAGTATGGAAATCTGCCGGAAAGGGCAAATATCCAGCTCTCAAAAATTGGCAACCTAGCCGGTTCGCTCATGACTCAGGTAAATGCCATTCTTGATCTTGCAAAGAGCAGAAAGGGGGAACTGAAACTCCTCAATTCAGCGATACCTCTCAACGAAATTGTGGATGAAACAAACATTCTGGCAGAAGGGCTGCGGCTTAAAAAGCCAAACATTGATTTTGTATGCAAAACCTCATGGAAAAGCAGCGAAAGTCCATCATTCATAAATGACAGGGAAAAGATACTCACCATAATACGGAATCTCATCGGCAATGCATTTAAATTTTCCCAAGTTGATAGAAAAAATCAAATAGTCCTTGAACTTGTGCATGTTGATGGCAACTCGCTGACAATAAAAGTGGAAGACCGCGGCATTGGAATTCCAAAAGATCTGCATGAAGCCATTTTCGAGGAATTCAGACAGGTCCAGGGGGATTCAAGGAGAGTATATGAAGGAACAGGACTTGGCCTTACTATGGTAAGGGCAATCGTAAGTCTTATGGAAGGCAAAATCGATCTTGCCTCAGAAATTGGACAGGGAAGCACTTTCACGGTATTCATTCCAGCCCAAAAAGAAATTCATTTGACACAATCAGAGCCTAAAGGCGAATTCTCAAAAGTAAAAATACCCGATCCTGACGAAAGCGATTCACGTTCCGTTTTAAAGGATGTAAAAGACGCTGAATCCAAAGATCAAAAGAAAAGAAAAATTCTTGTTATCGATGACAATGAAATAAACTGCGAGGTCGTGATGGACATTCTGGGTTCCGCCGGACATCAGGTAATTTCCTCATTGGATGGAAAAAGCGGACTTGCCAAAATACGCGAAGACAAACCGGATCTTATAATACTTGACCTTATGATGCCCGAATTTTCAGGTGAGGATGTGCTCAATGAATTGAAAAAGGACGACCTGCTCAGAGATATTCCCGTCATTCTTCTGACGGCCAGGGCCTCACAGGAGGACAGAATCTTCGGTCTGAGCCTTGGTGCGGATGACTATCTTGCAAAACCGATAATCAGCAGGGAACTCATGCACAGGGTGCATAACCTCGTCGAAAGGCTTGAATTTGCCAAATTAATGGAAACCAACGTATACGAACAGAAAATGGCACAGCTCGGATCCCTGATGTCGGATCTCGCGCATGAACTTAGAAATATCAATAATTCAGCAGCATATAATGTGGATAATCTCAAACCGAAGATAATAAATCTGCTCAAACAGTTCCCGCTTCCCGAACCAGGATGGAGCGAGATAATAAAAAGCATCACAGAAGCAAGTAGAGCCCTGACAAGGCCGGATATCGAGGATAAGATTAACTCCATGAATACCTCAGATTCCCCCGTGACCAATGAACTGTCTGTTATTGCAACTATTCTGACTGAATACAAATGTGAAGAGAAAAATCTTATGGAAATATGGAAATATCTTGTTTCAAGCAAGGATTATGAAATGATTCGCAGACTCGATGGCTGCCTTGATATTGTATCAGACCTTCTCACTTTCTCGCGGAGCGTCTTCAGAACAAACGAGCTTATGGAAAACGTTCTCAACTATGGCCGCAAATCCATTTCCCACGATCAGGTCGATATTACGAGCCTCATCGCGCAGGCCATGTCGTTCATGAGTTTCAGATTTAAAAAGGCGGGTGTCGCACTTAAAACATCTCTTGACTTCAGTGGCAAGGCGGCAGTCGACAGTTCGGATATGCAGCAGATTCTTGTTAATCTTCTGGTAAACTCATGTGACGCCCTCAGCGGAGTCAGAAAGGATGGCTCCTATATTGAAATACGAACCAGGGAAATCAAGGACAGGGTTTTTGTCCAGGTTGCCGATAACGGTTGCGGAATCCAGCCTGAAATAATGGAAAAGATATTTGAAAGCAATTTTACGACCAAAGGCAATAAGGGCAACGGCCGTGGACTTTTTCTGGCCAAGCGGCTGATGCATAAAAACAAGGGGGATATTTCAGTCAACTGCTCGAATGGAGAAACGGTATTTACTTTGGAGATGAAGAAGGCAGCCTGATTATTGGTTACTCTCAGAGCCTGTTGAAAAAGCCATGACTCGGCGTTGCTCGTCGCCTAAAAAATCCTCATTTACCAGCGCGTAAACTCCGGTTTTCCTCCTCCTCGCGCCTTGATTCCCGGCTTTTTCAACAGGCTCTCAATATCTGGCTGTGGCAAAGATTGCACCTATTTTGTCTATTCTGTCCCCCTGACGGCCAAAGAATCCAAGAATCTGCATTCCCGAAGGAGCGGTTATTGTAGCTGTGTTTTTTGTCATGCGACCCGATTCGATGACCTGTCCTTCACTTGTATATATTCGAATGAAAAACACCCTGTGCGATTTTAAAGCTGGCTTTCCGACATGTACGTCCATGCGCGTGACATACTCCCCCTCGCTGAGATTTATCGTACTTGACCCTTTGCCTCCCGCGAAGCTGCCGCCGTGGGAAATCCTTGTCCCGTCACTCATATCCAGGACCATGGACTGCAGATAACCGTCTTTCTGCAAAGTTATCCGGTTGATTGACACTCCATCCTTAAGCGCATGCCTGTCATCAAAAGCGCGTCCCTTTTTCCCGCCGAATGTGGCTCCGTCATACTTGATTTCAAACTGGCTATCCTGAAAATCCAGTTCCAGATCTTTTTCGGAATACTGGTTAAGCTCGGCAAGCCATTTTTTTGAATAGTCAGAGCATCCTTCGATGTTATCGAGACAGTAGTGCTGGACATCTCTTAATATTGTGATATTATTAGATACTTTTTTCTGCATTTCATAAATTTTGGAAAGCTGCCCGTTATCGATTCTTGAAGCTGCATTGCTGAGAAGCCTGTCAATCCTCGCCATCAACTGCATTTCGGCAAGATATTTGCGTTCAAGGTCCTGCCTCATCAGTTTCACTTCAAGGGGAATTTCTGTATCAGCGGAAGGTGCAAGCTCAATTAAGCCCGAATCCGAATATCGTTGAGTTATATATTTTACAACATTCCACCCGGAAGATTCAGTTCCAGGCTGCAAAAGTGATGCATGAAAGTCGCTTTTCGCATAAATCACGAGCTGATTCATTGTCATAAGGCACTGATCTATATTTTCAAGCGTGCAGTACGCCATATTGTCTGGCAGTATCTTGAATAACCCTGCCGGATCCCCCCCGAACTGTTTGGCCAGCAGGGTGACCCGCGTACGGTTTCTGACAGCCTTGCTGACGGTTTTTATCTGTCCATCCAGCTTGAACTTGCCATCTGGTATGTCAAGTCCCAGTTTTGACTCGACTTCAGCCTTGTCCTCTTTTTTCACGAAATCAAGTCTCAATGTGGCTATGAGAGATGCTCCATATTGAATTTCTGAGACAAATTCGTCTCCACAGACCTCCACAAGCCTTTCGGGCGCAGCCTGTTTGAACTTGGATGCCTGATCCGATATCCTGGCGGTTCCAGGTGAAAATACTGATTTTCGATTGGTCCCGACCCAAAAAATATGATGAGTCTGGGAATGTGTATCCACCGCCTGTTCGATCGCGGTAGTAAGCGACAGGTGAACATTGACCGGCGGAAACGGGAAAGCCGAGGCAATCGATCCTCCAATCTGGTTCATGATCTGAGATACGCTCATGTTTTTTTCATATCTTAATTCACCGACTGAATTCCCCCTTACCTGGGGATTTCCTGTGACGCAGTTCATGTTCAGCAATTTTTTATGCATCTTTGAGTAAGCGTTGCCCAAAGCTGCGGTATCTCTGTAATCGCCTGGAATTTCATCATATTTTAATGTGCTATAACTGTCGTTTTCCTTATCCCCACAACCTATCAGCATAGCTAACCATAGAAAAATCAATAACGTTTTCATTGCCAGCCTCCTTGTTCAGATATGGTTTGAAAACAGTTCTCCCATACCGCTCCAAAGGCGATCGAGATCACCAAAACCGCACATAAATTCATGTACCGAAATGAAAAGCATAGCCGGATTTTCGACTCATCTTCACAAATTCAATAACAACTTCAATATGTTTTTAAATTGAAAAACTTAATTATACTTCACCGGTTTTCATAACCCAGATTCATCAGCTATGTCAAATAGTAATTTATGGAAAAATAGCGCAGTAGACAAAAAGACTCATCACCATGAAATGTCCTATTGCCAAGGGACTCACACATGTTCCGACTTTCAGCTTTCAATTGATTTTTTAAGTAAGGTTTGATATTGATTAATATCGGCTTTATTAAATCAAACACGGGCACTTGAAAGGATTCCTTATGCATAATAAGGGAAATGCTTTTATAATTGACGACAATGAAGATGTCTGCGACCTGCTTGCAATATTTATAAATCGTTTTAAAAGG
>JADFZC010000928.1 GCA_015232735.1 Oligoflexales bacterium
TCATACAAAAATTCCACTGGATTGAATAATATTATTGTTTTTTTAATATTAAAATACTAAAACCACCAGCAACATCTGTCAACAAAAAGCACGGCGACTCCAGGACCCAGGTTTTTATTATCCTATAAAAAAATACTTGAAATACTGGAGAACAAAAAAAAACACCGTGCATTAAAATGCCCGGTGTCCAAGTGAGGGTAGAAAATGATCGACTGTCGTTTGTGCTGGAAAAACCCTTTTCACACTGTACTTTTGAGTTAATCCAGGACTTCGAAGAAAAATCCGTTAATAATAGTTTGGCTGTCCGCCTGCCGGGCATATTGCACCCGGAGCACACAAACCCTGCGGCTGATTTACAACTGTTCCGCCTGCAACAGGAGCCTGAGGCTGCCCGGGAACCACCGGTTGGGCCTGCTGATTGGGCATCCCCATTCCAGGTTGCATGTAAGCTGAAGGCATCATAGGCTGTACCTGAGCTACAGGAGCTGCCATAGGCTGGGTTGGTGCCATGGGAACTACAGGCTGCCCTTGCGCCACAGGCTGCCCTGGAATCATAGGCTGGACCGGGCCTGGCATGCACATCTCGCCGCAATCCCTTCCGTATCTATATACATTATATCCTCCCCAGGAGTATCCGTGACTATATCTGTAGCCTACGTTGTAATAGCTGTGAAAGCCTCCGAACCATCCATTTCCGCATCCCAGGCCGCACCATCCGGGACCAAAAGAGGCATAAAGAAAACCTCCTCCCCAGGGATTTCCCCATGATGCACTGCCAAAGAAAAAGGAGTCGCTTTCGCCGTTAATTGCTGCAGCATCATCAGAGCCTTTGTCTGACTGGAATTTCAAAGCCACGTTGTCTTTTTTGATACTCTCAACCTCCGCCCTGGCAATATCCTGGTCGCTCAGTGAACTGTAGTCCTCATTTGAGACCTTGGTTGTGACATTTCCTTTGGCGTCGACTATGGCAACAAGGTATTTTGGAAAATTGGAAGCCTTGAGTTCATCGTTGCTTGAAATGGAAGAATCTTTGACGTCTTGAACGCTTCTTTTGTTCTTCACAGACCCGTCGCCGCAAGCGCTCAAAGTCAGGACAAGAATTGGATAGATAATTTTTTTCATACGATTTTTCTCCATAAAAAACATTTGCCGATATAAGATTCAGAAACAACATACATGGACTAAAAATTTGCCATTTTTTCATTTGAATAGGGATTTATCATCTCAGAAAAATGATAGAAGGCAGGGTTTGAAGGGGAGCTGAAAGGCAGCTCACAAAGTCAATATAGCATTGTTATATTTAAAATCAAGAATTTTTATATGAAAATTTTAATTATTTTATATACCCTTGTAACTTTTATTCTTTTTGTATGTAAGTCCCATAAAAATCATAGAAACAAAAGAACTTATTAAAAGCAGAGTGAAGCCTCCATCCCAACCAAATCTGTCAACAACAAACCCCATAAGGATATTGGCGGCAACAGCCCCTCCGAGGTATCCAAACAGCCCCGTAAGTCCGGCGGCCGTTCCGGCAGCATTTTTAGGAACCAAATCAATAGATTGAACGCCAATCAGCATAACTGGGCCGTAGATTAGAAAGCCGATTCCGGTTAAGGCGATAAGATCAACGGTTGGACTTCCAGGGGGATTAAGCCAATATATCAAGACAAAGGCCAGAACTCCTGTCATATATATTATATTAGTTATGGCCCTATCTCCCTTGAAAACCTTGTCGGAGAGATATCCACAGAGTATTGTCCCAGGGATGCCCGCATATTCGTAAGCGAAATAAGCCACTGCCGAATCCTTCTGACTGAGTTTCTTCACCTCGCTTAGATAAGTGGGAGCCCAGTCCACGACACCATATCTCACAAGATACACAAACGCGTTGGCACATGCCAGATACCAAAGCAACTTGTTTTTGAAAACATATTTGAAAAAATATTCCCTTACCTTGAGTTTTTCATCCAAAGCCGGGTTCTCACATTTGTCCGGTCTTTCAATAGAGTATAGCGGCTCCATT
>JADFZC010000929.1 GCA_015232735.1 Oligoflexales bacterium
GCTTGTGCCCCTTTATCCCATTGATAAGAACGAGGGAAAAGATAATCATCTGGTTGCATGTTTTCAACTTTCATTTCATTGACAAGGAACCAATAGAATTCACTAGACACAGGAACATTTCGCCAGTAACCGGCTTTGGTCGGTCCAGCCTCTTGAGCGCGAGCATTCCATCCCTTACGGACGCGGATAAAGCCATACCGGCGCTTGTCAAATGGCTTTTTGTCTTCCTCTATGGCCTGATCTCTCTGGATGATATCGAGATCAGAGCGCTGTATTTGATGAAGCTCTCCACTTCGACAACCTGTCAGCACGGCCCCGACCCATACGGGATACCAAGGGAAGTTCTGTTCCTTTGCTTTTCGCAAGAGGTTCCTGATTTCCTCACAAGTAAGGATTTCGGGCCGCTTTTCCTCGCGATCAAACTCAATTTCAAGGCCATAGACCG
This sequence comes from Oligoflexales bacterium, assembly GCA_015232735.1. Next base: position 446 of record JADFZC010000929.1, read on the forward strand.
GACTATGATGAACCCCATTGATGATGCGTTCTTCTATTCCCCATGTATATATAAGGTTGATTGTATTTTTCAGATGCTTTCTGAAGCTCGGACTTTTCCCGGCCTCCTGGGCATAACGGTCAATTTCGCGGCCATCTCCCCGGTTGAGTTCTGAAGCTACACGATTGAGCCATGGCTGAGTCCAATTTCTGAGTAGAGCAGCATAATCCCAGATAGTAGTCGCTACATACTTTTTCGTTGGGTATAGTTCCTGTTGCCTTACCCACCTTTCAATCACATCTCCCCATCGCAATCCAGCTGACTCGAACCTTGTAACCTGCTCGGCAAGTTCCCTGAGAAGTTTTTTCTCCGTTGTCTGCGCCTCTCGGAATGACTCAATCCCGTTAATACGTTTCTGAACCCTGACGCGAGGATCATTTTTACCACGCAGATCTACATATACCCTCCAGAAGGTTTTTCCGCTTTTTTCATAACTTGAAACCGCCATGAGTCCCCCTTTCAAAAACCAGAGGATTCAAGCAGTCGGTCGAGTTCGATCCTCAGAAAATATAGCCGCCGCCGGAATTTCCTGGGGCGAACATATCCACGGGCAACAAGTTTATGAAGTGCCCCCATGGACTTTCTGAGATATTCAGCCGCTTCTTTTGAATCAAGCCACGGCAGGGTTCTTGTTTCACCCCTCGGTAGCTCCCGAACAGACGCATTTATGAGCATATCCATATTCCCTCCGTTTTTCCACTATTGATTGGGCCTTGGGTCGTTTGCATTACCTATACGCATTGATGTTGTCGCCTCCATAGCAGGTTTCTTATGAAATTTGCTGTAAATATCCTTCGTTTTATCGAGGTCAGTTTCCCCACGTGGAGTCTTGCATGCAGCGCCTCTGTGTGTTGGTATTGGCTGGTTTACAATATCACGCTTGATCTTGTAGGGGATTCTCAACTGCCGCAGTACTCCTTCTGTTTTCATACTGAAGATACACTCGCCAGTTTTGAGGGTCTTAATGATATTCGGATGAAAAAAGAATTCTTCGGCCTCGCGATTCGAGGATCTTCCGGTACTGATGCCACTCTCTGATTGAAAAGTTTTCTTGACGACCGTGCGCGTACCGATGATCTTGGCAAGGGTTTCTGCCTCTTCAGGAAGATCGGTTCTGAATGTGAAGCGATTGTTACAGTTCCCAAGAATCTGTCCCTCGAAAGTAAGGTTGACCTTCTTGAGATCGGCTAGAGTCTGATGAGCTATTGTAATAATGATATTCGACGAACGGGCTTTGTTGAGGAACGTCGCAAAGGGCTGCGTAGCAAAGGCATCCGCTAGTCGAATCCTGCAAGCTCAACCAGGTAAATCCTCGCGATTACTCCAGACACCTGGTAGGAGATCTGCTTGCCGGATCAATCCCCTATACCCCCGCTGATTTCAAACTACGCCACTAACCACTGACGGGGGGGGTTGGACGTTGTACTTTGCTTTTCGTAAGAGTGGTCAATAAGTCGTGCCGTTTTTTCCTGTCGAAGGAGTATTTCCACCTTGTTTTAACAAAAAACCGGATATTTTTTTCAAAAATGCATGAAAA
>JADFZC010000930.1 GCA_015232735.1 Oligoflexales bacterium
CTTTAATCATTGTTAATTTAATTGACTTGCACCTGGTCAGAATATACTGATTTTCCTAACAAGAATTTTTACATTTTTTTTACGAATTTTTGACTTTTTATTTCAAAAAGGAGATAGCTGTGGGGATTGCTGCGAGTTGGAAGAAAATATCCATATCTGTGATTTTGGCGGCCGGTCTTGTCGGTTGTGGAAGCGTGCGTGATATTTCATCGGAACTTACGGTCACAAACGGGAAGGTCATTTCTGAAGGTGAATATCCGGAGGTGATTCTATTGCACGATCCTGCCGCAGGCGCGATCTGTACCGGAACTTTCATCAAGGACGATACGGTTTTGACGGCGGCGCATTGCACGATGCAGGGAAAGGAGATCGATAAGACGAGCGGCAAGGTCAACCATACCATTTACTGGGCTGAAGTCGTCGCTGACGGCGAAAAGAGGAAGGCAGAGAAAATTGCTGCTTCAACGGCCATTTACAGAAACCCTCTTTGGGATGAGGAGTTCAAGAAGCAGCAGGTGAACAAGTACGATCTTGCCATTGTCGAGTTTCCTCCCGGAACCGCAAAGGCGACCGCCCGGATATCTTCCCAAAAGGTCAAGGAGGGAGACACTCTGACGATTGTCGGGTACGGTCTCAATTACGTGCCGAAAAGCAAGACTGAAATTGACAAAACAAGCGCAGGGGTAAAGAGGATGGGTACAAACAAGGTTTCTAACCTTTACCGAGGGTTTATTTATTTCAGCGGGGCTACGGAAACTACCACGGCTGATGGGACAACCGTCAACGCATCGATGGGCGATTCGGGCGGTCCTCTCTTTATTGACGGTAATCTTGCGGGAATAACCTCCGGCGGAGGCCGCGATCTTTTTGGACGCGGAGCGTCACTGTATATCGATCTTCAAACAGAGGAATCGAAAGCCTTTCTGGGCGGCCTCGGGATAAAATACTAGAGTTTTCTTAAAAATGCGAAGCCGCATATTTTAGTGCAGCTTCAGCGTTCAGCCTTCCTGATGAAATCATTTTGCCTTTTAAGGATGATAATTTGTCTACGCTTCCAAGAATGCTTTCTTTTATCTGTGAATATGTCAGAGCGGGCTTCAGCGATTTCAGCAGTGCCGCAACGCCCGCCACATGCGGCGCGGCCATGGATGTTCCGTCCCAGCTCGCAAGTCCTGGAATTATTTCAGCCTGATATTCGTTTCCGGGAACGGTGCTCATGATTGCCACGCCCGGAGCCGCCAGATCCACTGTTTTTGGTCCATAGCATGAAAAAGACGCAAGGGTGTCTTTCTGGGTGGAGGCTGCCACCGATATGATATTGTCATTTGGAAAGCTGGCAGGATATGAGGCCTTGTCGCTCGTATCGTTATTCACGGAGTGGTTTCCGGCTGCGGCTATGAAGAGTATATCCTTTTTTAGGCACTCATCGATCATATCTTTAAGAGCCTTGTCCTCGTCGGTCCCTTCGCTTCCCTGGCTTCCCCAGCTGTTGCTGAGTATGTTTGCGCCGTTGTCTATGGCGTAACGGATGGCCTTTATTGCCATTGCGGTTGTTCCTGAACCATCTTTGCCAAGAAATCGCAAAGGCATGATTGTGACGTTTTGCGCCACTCCCGAGATGCCTGTTCCATTATTTCCGACTGCACCGACATTTCCAGCGCAGTGCGTCCCGTGGCCCGGATTTTCGCCGGACATTACCGAACCGGTCACATCCATCGGATCATTGTCATTTTCATTGAAGTCCCATCCCATTACGTCGTCGACAAATCCGTTATTGTCGTCATCGCTTCCATTTCCCGGGATTTCCCTTGTGTTCTTCCAGATTGCCTCCTTTAGATCTTCATGATTGTAATCAACACCGGTATCTATTACTGCGACAATAACACTCTTGGAACCTTTGGTTATATTCCATGCCTCGTTCACCCTTATCTTAATCATTCCCCACTGCTGATCGTAATATGGATCATTTGTATTATATCCAAGTGCCCTGTAAATAAAGTTCGGCTGAATATATTCGAT
>JADFZC010000931.1 GCA_015232735.1 Oligoflexales bacterium
TTCCGGGGTGTTTTTTCCTCTTCGGGCGCGGCCTGTTTTTTTTCCGTCTTTCGTACGGATACCTTGGCCTCGCCCTTCAAAAAAGCTATTCCTTTCTCTTTGCAGGTGGCTGCAATGAAAATGTTCTCGTCTGTCACGGGAAGTCCGGCCGCTTCAAGGATTCCTGTGGCGGCCTTTATACCCTTGCCCGGGTCTCTGTCGTTGATCTCAAGCGGAGATTCGGTTGTCCTTTTTATTTTAAGCTGCTCTTCAGCAATTTTCATAACTTCAGGATCAGGCGGGACAGGCGTCTTCCCGAAATAACCCAAAACCATCTGACCATAGGTATCGCACATTTTTTTCCAGGGGCCGAACATCACGTTGTTGAACGCCTGCTGGAAATAAAACTGAGAGACAGGGGTCACTGAAGTTCCAAATCCGCCTTTGGCCACCGTTTCGCCCATGGCGGCTATCACCTTGGGATACTTGTTCAGTATTCCCAGGTCTCTCATCATCTGGGTGTTGGCCGTGAGGGCTCCTCCCGGCATGGGGGCGAACGGAATAAGCGGCTCGACCGCCAGGGCTTCGGGGGGCATGAAGTAATCTGAAAGGCACTCCTTGGTTATCGCCTCCAATTCAATGATCTTGTCCAGGTCAATGCCAAGGTGGTAGTCGGTGCCTCTCAAGGCGTGCCACATGGTTATGATGTCTGGCTGGGATGTTCCGCCGGATACCGGGGCTATCGAGAGATCGATCTGTGTTACTCCGGCGTCAATTGCAGCCTTGTAAGCCAGTACGCTGGTCCCTGCGGTCTCATGGGTGTGGAAAACCAGCCTGGCTTCTTTGCCGATAAGAGCTCTTGCCTTGCTGATGGTCTCATAGACTTTATTGGGCGCGGAGGTTCCGGATGCATCCTTGAAGCAGATCGAGTTGTAACGTATTCCCGCATCGAGAATCTTTCTCAGAACCTCAATGTAAAAATCCGCCGTATGGGCCCCGGTTGATCCGGGGGGCAGTTCCATCATGGTTATAACAACTTCGTGTTTCAGGCCGGCCTTCACTATGCAGTCACCGCTGAAGATCAGGTTATCCACATCGTTCAGCGCATCGAAATTCCTGATGGTTGTTATCCCGTGTTTTTTAAACATCCTGGCATGGAGATCTATAATGTCCCTCGGCTGTGATTCGAGTCCCACGACATTAACGCCTCTTGCAAGCGTCTGAAGGTTGGCATCGGGGCCGGCAGCCTTGCGAAAAGCGTCCATGGCGGCGAAAGCGTCTTCATTGCAATAAAAATAGGCTGATTGGAACATTGCGCCTCCACCAGCCTCAAAATGGGTTATTCCCGCATCTCTGGCTGCCTGAACGGCGGGAAGGTAGTCTTTGGTAAAGACTCTTGCGCCAAATACGGACTGAAATCCGTCGCGAAATGCCGTAAGCATGAACTCGATCTGTTTTTTCATCGCTCAAAAACTCCACTGATGTTTAAGTTATTTTCCTGAAAACTCATTGATTATCGCTATGGCAAGTGCGATTTCCTCAAGTCCTTCGGCCGGTGACATGTTTTCACAGCGGTGAAATCTGCCTGTGAAACCTCTGCCCGGTTCGGACGACCTCGAAACCGAATAGACCACCAGCATCAGAAACATTATCCCTAGTACAGCTTCCATAATTTTTGCCCCTGACTGTTCCAAATTGAATAACCAGCGGATATTGTTAATGCCCAGTCTCTCCAAATACAAGAAAAAAACCTAAATTTTGGGGTTGTCTGCATTTTTTTTTTATCTATTCACTTTTTATATTGAAAAATCAGCGAATATGACGAATTCTAGAGGTCTGTATCCCAGGTATGTCGATCATAATAAGGAAAAAAATGACTATGAATTTAAAAGTTAAGCACACAGCAGCATGCTTGTTGGCGGGAGCATTATGCTATTTGGTTTCCTGCGACAAGCAAAATCAGACGACGGTTTTCGAGATTAATGGCAAAAAGTTCAGTTACGGCGAGGTTTATGAGAAAAACAAAGGGAAATTTTATG